>JALZIX010000246.1 GCA_030860025.1 Actinomycetota bacterium | reverse complement strand
TGATCGTGCCGCTGATCGTGTTCTTCGCCTTCCAGCGCTACTTCGTGCAGGGGACGTTGGCCGGCTCGGTCAAGTGATTCGGTCGTCGGCCCCATCGCCGGGAGGGCGCTAGGGAAGTCGGGTCGCTAGGCTGGACCGGTCCCCCGTACCTGAGAAAGGCGGCACTGTGTCTGCTGGAGAGATCGCGGGGCTCGTCGCCGCTGGAGCGCTGGCCCTGCTGGTGCTGCTACTTGCCGTACCCATCCTGAAGCTCGGGCGCACGCTGGATGAGACGACACTGGCAATCCGGGCAGCGCGCGAGGGCGCGGGTCCCATCCTGGACAACGCGGTCACCACTGTCCGTGCGGTCAACACCAATCTCGAGCGAGTTGACGGGATCACTGCGAATGCGGCGAGCATGTCGAGCAACGCGGCTGCACTGACCAGCGTCGTGGCGGCCACGGTCGGCGGACCGCTGGTCAAGGCGGCAGCATTCTCCTATGGGGTGCGCCAGGCCGTGAAGGGCCGCCGAGAAGGAGCCCAAGCGGTGAGCGGCCGCCGGCGCCGCGGGGGCAAACACTGATGCGCCGCTTGTTCTGGCTGGCGCTGGGCGTCACGGTCGGTGCCCTCGTCGTGCGGCGGCTTTCCGCGGCGGCCCAGAAACTGACACCCGGGGGCATCGCTGAGTCCATTACGGCGGGCCTATCCGAGCTCGCGGCCGCAATCGGTGAGTTCGCTGGGGATGTTCGTTCGGCCATGTCCGAGCGAGAGCAGGAGCTGCGAGCCGGTGTGGGCCTGGACGGAAAGCTCGGCGCAAAGCCGGAGGACTTCACGGCCTGATGCGCACGGCCGATATCAAGAAAACGTTCCTCGGGCACTTCGAACAACGAGGGCATGTTGTCGTACCCAGCGCCAGCCTGATCAGCGACGACCCGACCCTGTTGTTCACGGTGGCCGGAATGGTGCCGTTCATCCCCTACCTCAGCGGGGTACAGACGCCGCCCTACCGTCGGGCGGGGAGCGTGCAGAAATGCGTCCGCACGCTCGACATCGAGGAGGTGGGCAAGACCACCCGACACGGCACGTTCTTCCAGATGGCCGGCAACTTCTCCTTCGGTGACTACTTCAAGGAGGGGGCGATCGGATTCGCCTGGGAGCTGATCACCACGCCGCGCGACCTTGGTGGGTTCGGCATAGACCCGGAGACCATCTGGGCGACGGTCTACCACGACGACGACGAGGCGTTCGGGCTGTGGCAACAGGTAGCCGGGTTGCCGGTGGAGCGGATTCAGCGCCGGGACAAGGAGGACAACTACTGGGACGCCGGAACCCCAGGTCCGGCCGGCCCGTGCTCGGAGATATACGTCGACCGTGGCCCGAAATACGGGCCGGACGGCGGACCCATTGTCGATGAGGACCGGTTCCTGGAGATCTGGAACCTGGTCTTCATGCAGTACGAGCGCGGCCCGAGCACCGGCCCCGGCAAGCGTGACTACGAGTTGCTACGGGAGCTGCCGAGCAGAAACATCGACACGGGCATGGGCCTGGAGCGGGTGGCCTACCTGCTGCAGGGCAAGGAGAACCTCTACGAGATCGACGAGGTCTTCCCGGTATTGCAACGCGCGGCCGAGCTGAGCGGCAAGCGCTACGGCGTGGACCACGACAACGACGTGCGGCTGCGAGTCATCGCCGACCACGTACGCAGCGGGCTGATGCTGATCGGTGACGGAGTGCGCCCCGGAAACGAGGGGCGCGGGTACGTCCTGCGGCGACTGCTGCGTCGTGCGGTCCTATCCATGCGGCAGCTGGGGTACGAGGATCCGGCCCTGCCTGAGTTGCTCCCGGTCTCACGGGACTGCATGGCTCCGAGCTACCCCGAACTCGCCAGTGACTTCCAGCGGATTTCCTCCTACGCCTACGCCGAAGAAGAGGCGTTCCGACGCACTCTCGCGTCGGGCACGACCATCCTGGACACGGCGGTGCGCACGGCCAAATCCGCCGGCATCGGAAGCCTTTCCGGCGAGCAGGCCTTCACTCTGCACGACACGTACGGCTTCCCGATCGACCTGACCATTGACATCGCGGAGGAAGCTGGGCTCGACGTAGATCGCATCGGCTTCACCCGGCTCATGGCCGAGCAGCGGCAGCGGGCGAAGGCCGACTCAGCCGCGCGCAAGACCGGGCAGGCGGATGTGTCTGCCTATCGAACCGCGCTTGACAGCCAGGGGCCCTCGACCTTTACCGGATACACGGAGGTGGAACGGGAGGCGACGATTGTCGGGCTGTTCGTTGGGGGCGCACAGGTGCCGGCCGCGGGTAGTGGATCAGATGTAGAGGTCATCCTCGACGCCACCCCGTTCTATGCCGAGGCCGGCGGCCAGCTCGCCGACGAGGGACTGATCACCGCGGATGGCGGATCAGTGACCGTTCTCGACGTCCAGGCACCCATGCCAGGCTTGGTCGTCCACAAGGGCCACGTGGCCTCCGGGCAGGTCTTGGTGGGAGACACCGTCTTCGCGGCCGTCGACGTCAATCGGAGGCTCTCAATCTCCCGGGCGCACACGGCAACTCATTTGGTCCACACCGCAATTCGTGCTGCATTGGGTGAGAGTGCTACCCAAGCAGGGTCACTCAACGCGCCTGGACGGTTGCGGTTCGACTTCTCGACTCCATCCGCGGTACCGCCCAGTGTCCTCGGCGATGTCGAGGACGAGGTGAACGCGGTTCTTGCCGACGATCTCGAGGTTCGTGCATTTCTCACGACGCAGGAGCACGCTCGCCAGCTCGGTGCGATGGCGCTGTTCGGCGAGAAGTACGGCGACGAGGTCCGAGTTGTCGAAGTGGGCGACTACGCCCGCGAACTCTGCGGTGGAACACACACCACGCGCTCGGGTCAGCTTGGTCTTGTCAAGCTGTTGGGGGAGTCCTCCATCGGCTCCGGCGTCCGCCGCATAGACGCGCTTGTCGGACTTGACGCGTTCCGCTACCTGGCTCGTGAGCATGTGCTGGTCGGCCAGCTGACCGAGCTCTTCCGAGTGCCGGCCGAGGAAGTTCCGAACCGAGTTCGACAGACGGTGGAGCGGCTCCGCATGGCTGAGAAGGAGCTCGAGAAGCTGCGCGGCGCGGCGGCCCTGTCCGGCGCCGCGGAACTGGCCAGGCAGGCACGTGACGTCTCCGGCGTCTCTTTTGTCGCCGCAGCGTCAGACGGGCTCTCGGCTGGTGACCTTCGCGTCCTGGCCCAGGATGTGCGCGCTCGATTGCCCGCCGACCGTCCGGCGGCGGTCCTGCTGGCCTCTGCCACGGACGGCAAAGTGGCGCTGGTCACTGCGACAAATGCGCCCGCGCGGGAGCGAGGCGTGTCGGCTGCTGAACTCCTCAGCGCCGCGGCGGAGGCGGTCGGTGGCCGCGGCGGCGGCCGGGAAGACATGGCCCAAGGGGGCGGGACGAATCCGGCCGGAATCCCGGCCGCGTTCGAGCGCGCCGAAAAAGCGATCGGTGGGGCCGTTCCCGGCCCATGACGGGCTCGCTGTCGCCGCCAGGACGGCTCATGGGTATCGATGTCGGATCGGTACGCGTAGGGGTCGCACTCAGTGACCCCTACGGACTGTTCGCCAGTCCGCTGACCACGCTCACCCGGGATCCTGGCGCAGCTGATCAGCGCGCCATCGCGGACCTCGTGCGAGAGCACGATGTCATCGAGGTCGTCGTGGGCTTGCCCTTACACCTTTCTGGGGCCCAAGGTGCAGCGGCGGATGAGGCAACGGCTTACTCTGTAGGCGTGGCAGCGTTGATCGAGCCCGTCCCGGTTCGACTGGTGGATGAGCGGCTCAGCACCCGAGCCGCCAGCGCCCGGCTCGCCGCACAAGGCCTGGACAGCCGCCGACAGCGCGGTGTCGTCGACCAGACGGCCGCCGCGATCATCCTCCAGGCGTGGCTGGATCAACGTTCCTCCGGCGGACGAGGGTGCGTATGAACGAGGAGCGGAGGCGACTCGGGCGCGAAGCGCGCCATGACACAGCGCACGAGGCGGGGTGGCAATGAGCCGAGAGCGAGTGAGCATCGCAGCGAGGAACGAGCGAGGAGCGGAGCGAGCGGTGCGCGCAGCGCACGAGGCGGGCTGGCCATGAGCCGACATCGCGCAGAACCTGACGACGAAGAAACCCTGCCGCCGCCCACTGCCGATACCGGGCCGCTGATGTTCGGTCACGGCGACTGGCCGCCGCTTCGACCTCCTGAACCCGATGGAGACCGGCGCGCAAGCTCAACGCGCAACGGCGCACCTGAACCCACCACCCGGCACCCGCAGCGCGACCCGGCTCCTAGCTACGAACGGCCCAGCGAGGACCTACCCACCTACCGCGCTGACGTGCACAACCACGTCACATCCAAGATCAACTATCCGCTCCGGGAAAGGCCGGTCCAGGTAGCTAAGGACTGGCCGGGCGAGCGGCCGTCGCCCCCGACAGCTGCGCCGGCAGAGCTACCGAGGCGTGCGCCGCGCGCCAGTCAGGTCCCGATGCGTGGCCCGGTAGACCAGGAACTGCTGGACGAGGACGCGCACCACAATGATGCGCACATCGACGACCCCGCTGACGAACTCGGACTGCTGACGCCGGAACCGGAGCCGGACAAGGGGCATCGCCGCGGCCGCGGTCCACGTACGGCACGAAAGGGAGGCCGCCGACCGCTCGCGATACTGCTGTCCCTAGGGCTGATCGCTGCCTTGGTCACTGGCATCTACTACGGCGGCAGGGCGGTCGTGGATCTGATCTCCGACGACCCGGTCGCGGACTACTCAGGGCAGGGCACCGGCAGTGTGGAGATCCAGGTTCCGGAGGGCGCGCCGACGGCGGACATCGCCGACATCCTTGCCGAGAATGATGTCGTGGCGAGCGCGCAGGCATTCCTGGCCGCGGCGGCCGGCAATTCCGAGATCCTGAACATTCAGCCAGGGGTCTACGCGATGCGCCGACAGATGAGTGGCCAGGCCGCTGTGGACTTGATCCTGGATCCAGCTTCCCGACTGTTCGATCGAGTCACCATCCCCGAGGGATACACCGTCGCCAGAACATTGGAGACCCTGGCCGAGAAGAGCGACATCCCCCTGGCCGACTTCCAAGCGGTGGCGGCAGATCCCACGCAGTTGGGCCTTCCGGCCTGGTCCAACGGTCAGCTGGAGGGCTTGCTCTTTCCGGCGACATACGACATCGGCCCCGACAGCACGGCCGTCTCGGTGCTCACGGAGATGCTCGCGCGGTTCAACGAAGCAGCCGTCGAGACTGGTCTTGAAGCGAACGCGGCAGCCGTGGGCTTGACTCCGTACGAGGCGCTCACCGTTGCATCGCTTGTTCAGTCCGAGGTGACCGTTGAGGCAGAGCGCCCGATCGTCGCCCGGGTGATCTACAACCGGCTCGCGATATCGATGCCGCTGGGAATCGACGCAGCACTTGCCTACGAGTTGGGCGTCAACGGCAACGAGCTGACGACCGAGATGCTGACAACGGACTCGCCGTACAACACCCGCATCCGGATCGGTCTGCCGCCCACGCCGATCAGCAACCCTGGGCAGGCTTCGATGCTGGGCGCGCTGCAACCGGCGGTAGGTGACTGGCTCTACTACGTCCTGCAGACCGCCGCAGGTGACCACTACTTCACGAACAACTATGAGGATTTCCTCGCGGCCAAGGCGCGATGCGAGGCCAGCGGTCTCGGCTGCGGCTGATGTGTGGTTGATGCCCGCTGTGCGGTCGTGGGCAGCCCGATCGCCTACTCCCGCTCGCCGATTCTGCACCGCGCCGCTTACGCAGTTTTGGGCCTGACTTCATGGACATACGATCGCGTCGAACTGCAGGCTGGAGAACTGGGCGACTGGCTGTCCCAGCTGGATGACAGCTGGCGTGGCGTGTCGGTGACGATGCCGCTCAAGCAGGAGGCATCGGCCGGCGCTGACACCGCCTCCGAACTCGTTGCGAATCTCGGTGCGGCCAACACGTTGGTAAGGCACCAGAGCGGCTGGCATGCCGACAACACCGACGTGGCCGGACTTCTGGGGGCCCTGAACGAGGCAACGACTCCCACTCGGACGTCGATCAGCTCGGCCACGGTCGTCGGAGCGGGTGGGACCGCAGCTGCGGCAGTGGCGGCGCTGGCCAGGTTGGGCCAATCACACGTGGACGTCGTGGTTCGCGAGACGGCTCGGGCTCAGGCCCTGCTCACAGTGGCCGAGCGCCTGGACATGACGGCTGAACTTCACCGATGGCCAGGGACATTCTCCGGAGAAAGTGACATCAGAGACGAGACAGACCGCACATTCTCCGGAGAAAGTGCGTTGGCGGCTGATCTGGTCATCAGTACCGTCCCCGCCGCGGCGACCTCCAGCCTGCTCGACCATGGCTGGCATGAGCGCCAAATCGTCATCGATGTCACCTACGACCCCTGGCCCACCGACTTGATGACCGCCGCGAGTGCGCACGGAGCCACCGCGATCGGCGGCGCATCGGTGCTGCTGTGGCAAGCGGCAGCCCAAGTCGAATTGATGACTGGTCAGGCCGCACCTGTGGACGCCATGCGCGCCGCCCTGCTGCCAGGTGGCAATCTCGCCCCAGCATGAGCCTTCTCGCATCGATCTCTCAGAGCCCCGCGATGCTGGCCGTCGGCGCGATCGGTGGGGCACTGCTGGGCCCGGCGGCCGCAGCGACGTCGAGTACGGTGCCGACTCGAGTCTGGCCCTGGCAACTCGCATCCATGGGCTGGCTCCTGGGGGAACCAGCCAGCCGACGCCGGCGCGGACTGCTCAGCATCTGCGGGGCCGTGGTCCTCGGCACAGTCGCGGTTGTGATCGGTTGGCGTCCGGCCCTGCTGGGATTTCTGGTCATGGGCATGAACGGTCTGATGCTGGCGGCAGTCGATCTCGAACACCACCGCCTGCCCGATCGGCTCATCGCGCCGGGTGCCGTCGTATCTGGAGCCGCGCTGCTGTTCGACGCTGTGCTGCTGGGTTCCTGGCCGTCGCTCATGAGTGCCCTGTTGTGTGCTGTGGCGGCCGGAGGGCTCCTTCTCGCCATGGCGTTGATCAGCCCGAGCGGGATGGGCTTGGGGGATGTGAAACTCGCCGCCCTGCTCAGCCTGCACACGGGTTGGCTGGGCTGGCAGCTGGCTGCTCTCGCCGTCCTCGCCGGATTCGCGGTGGGAGCGGCAGCGGCGCTGCTGCTGCTCGCCTTGCGCCGAGCTACGCTGCGTTCGCCGATCCCCTTCGGACCAGCTTTGCTTCTGGGTGCTTGGCTGCTGGTGCTCGCTGTCGGACAGTTCGGATAGCAGCGCCGGCGCGCGAACGAGGTCGATTCCCGGCACCTGACAAACTTGACGCCATGCTGCGCTGGCTCACAGCGGGAGAGTCACACGGTCCGGCTCTCACCGCGATCCTCGAAGGGCTCCCGGCCGGAGTTCAGATCACGACCGAGGATCTCGTGCAGGCATTGGCTCGGCGCAGGCTCGGGTACGGACGCGGTGCGCGGATGAGCTTCGAGCGCGACGAGGTCAGCTTCCGCGGCGGCCTGCGCCACGGGGTGAGCCTGGGCGGCCCGATCGCCATCGAGATCGCCAACACGGAGTGGCCGAAGTGGGAGACCGTCATGGCGGCGGACCCAGTCGAGGAGTCTCTCTTGGCCGGTCAAGCGCGTAATGCGCCGCTGACCCGGCCTCGACCCGGGCATGCGGATCTGACTGGGATGCAGAAGTACGGGTTCAGTGATGCACGTCCGGTGCTGGAACGGGCGAGTGCCAGGGAGACCGCCGCTCGGGTAGCCCTGGGAACGGTCGCCTCGGCGTTTCTTGCTCAGACGACCGGAGCCCAGCTCGTCAGTCATGTGGTCTCCCTCGGACGGGTGATGGCGCCAGCCGACGCGGTTCCGTCCCCTGCGGATCGGGATCGCATCGACGCCGACCCCGTCCGCTGCTTCGATCCCGAGGCTGCGGCCGCGATGGTCGCCGAGATCGACACCGCCAAGCGGGAAGGAGACACACTCGGGGGGGTGGTTGAAGTCGTGGTCGAGGGACTGCCCCCTGGACTGGGCTCCTTCACGCACTGGGACCGGCGCCTCGACGGGCGCCTGGCCGCGGCAGTGATGGGTATCCAGGCGATCAAGGGAGTCGAGGTGGGCGATGGCTTCGCCACCGCGGCCCGACGCGGCTCCCTCGCCCATGACGAGATCATCTCGAGTGCTGATGGGTTGCATCGGCTCACCGGACGGGCTGGTGGCATCGAAGGTGGGATGAGCACGGGGGAGCTGTTGCGGGTACGGGCAGCGATGAAACCGATCTCCACCGTGCCGAAGGCACTGGCCACCGTGGACGTCGCCACCGGCGAAGCGGCCTCTGCGATCAACCAACGCAGTGATGTCTGTGCGGTTCCGGCGGCTGGTGTGGTCGCCGAGGCGATGGTGGCGCTGATTCTTGCCGATGCAGTCCTCGAGAAGTTTGGCGGCGACTCGGTAGCCGAGACCGCCCGCAACGTCACTGCGTATCTCGAGAAACTGAGCTTCCGGTGAGTGCGCAGCGGCAACCCGTTGTGGTGCTGGTGGGTGCTCCGGGAGCCGGCAAGTCGACAGTCGGGCGGGTTCTGGCCGGCGCGCTGGGCGTCGCCTTTCGCGACACGGACCGCGATGTAGAGCAGTGCGCGGGCAAGGCGGTGAGCGACATCTTCTTCGATGACGGGGAGGACCACTTCCGGCGCTTGGAGGCTGCTGCCGTCGCCACCGCTCTGGCCGAACACGACGGGGTACTCGCGCTCGGCGGCGGCGCGATCCTGGACCCGGACACACGTGCGTTGCTGGCTGGTCAGCGGGTGGTGTGGCTCAAGGTGGACGTGCCGGCGGCCGCCAAACGAGTGGGCCTTGCCCGGGACCGGCCGCTGCTCACGATGAACCCGCGGGCGCACCTTCGTGAACTGCTCGCCGCCCGGGCACCGCTTTACGCCGAGGTGGCAACTGATGTCATCGATGCCTCCGCGGACAGCGTTGCCATGATCGTGGACCGGTTGCGTCACGCCCTTTCCCAGGTCGCGCCCTGACGTGACACCCGGGTCAGCCTTTTCGGAGCGGATCGAGGTAGGCGGGCGCGCTCCGTACGCCGTGACGGTCGGCTACGGCGTCGCCGATCAGCTTGCTGCCTCGGTGCAAGCCGACCAGCGGGTCGCAATGATCCACGGCACTGCGCCGCAGTCCTTTCGTGAGCGGGCGCAGGGGCGACTGCGCAGGGCGGGCCACGAGGTTACGGCGATCTGCGTCCCAGACGGCGAATCCGGCAAGAGCCTTGACGTTGCCCGGCGATGCTGGGATGCGCTTGGGGCGAGCGGATTCACCCGCAGCGACGTGATCATCGCTCTCGGTGGCGGGGCAGTTACCGATCTGGCCGGATTCGTGGCCGCCACCTGGTTACGCGGCGTGCGGCTGATCAACGTTCCGACCACCCTGCTCGGCATGGTGGACGCGGCGGTGGGCGGAAAGACCGCAATCAATGTGGCCGCCGGGAAGAACCTGGTCGGCGCCTTCCATCCACCGGTCGCCGTGATCGCCGACCTCGATGTGCTCGACACCCTGCCTGATCCGGAGTACCGCTCGGGGTTGGCCGAGGTCGTCAAGTGCGGATTCATTGCCGATCCGGTCATACTCGATCTGCTCGACCGCGACCCGTCGGGGCGCGTGGACCAGGCCGAATTGGTCGTGCGGGCGGTGCGCGTCAAGGCCGAGGTCGTCGCCGAGGATCTCACCGACCTCGGCCGTAGAGAGATGCTGAACTATGGACACACCCTCGGGCACGCAATCGAGTCGGCGTCGCGCTATTCCATGCGGCACGGCGAAGCCATCAGCATCGGTATGGTCTTCGCCGCCCAGCTTGCCCGGCATGCAGGTCTGCTCGACCGCGCCAGTGCGGCCCGGCACCGAGAGTTGATTTCCGCCATGGGGTTACCGACCACATGTTCCGCTGCGTGGAGCGATTTGCTGGTACGAATGCGGGTGGACAAGAAGGCCCGTGGGGATCAGCTGAGATTCGTGGTGCTGGAAGACATCGCCCGGCCACGCATCCTGGAAAGCCCTGAGGAGGCGCTCTTGGAGTCCGCGTATGCCGATCTTATGAAAGGCTGATGCAGTTCAGAGAGCATAATTCCGCTTACGTGGGGATAGTCACCACGCCTCGTGACTCGCGATGGAAGGACTCTAGGTGCCGATTCAGGTGCTGAACGGCGCAAATCTCGACCGCCTCGGCAGCCGTGAGCCGGAGATTTATGGGATGACCAGCTATGCCCAGTTGGAAGTCCTTTGCGAAAGCGCAGCCGCGCATTTGGGCATGGCCATAAAGGTCCGCCAGACCAATTCCGAGAGCGAGTTGCTCGGCTGGTTGCACGAGGCCGCAGACGCCGGCGACGCCGTCCTGCTCAATCCCGCTGCGTGGGCTCACACGTCGATCGCCGTCGGCGATGCCTGCGCCGCGCTGACCGCCCCCCTCGTCGAAGTACACATCAGCAACGTCTTCGCCCGGGAGCCCTTCCGCCATCACTCCTACGTCTCCGCACATGCTGCTGGGGTCATCTGCGGGCTGGGGGTCGACGGCTACCTGCTCGGACTGCGCTGGCTCGCCGCCCAGGTGGGTGTCGATCCGCACGGGTAACCTGGCCATTCGTGACGGACCTCCTCTCGAAGACCGCCGGGGACCGTTCCCGGATCGCCTCCAGACGCGATCGGCTGCGCGCCCTAGCAATGGAGCGCGATCTTGACGCGATCCTGATCAGCGGTCTGGTCAATGTCCGGTATCTGACCGGCTTCACCGGATCGAACGCCGCCCTGCTCGTCCGCCCGGACGGCGCCGACGTTCTGGCCACCGACGGTAGGTACACAACGCAGGCCAGCGCCGAGGCACCAGACCTAGAACTGCTGATCGAACGTGGTTGTGCCGAGGCGCTGACCGGCAAGGCGGCGCAGGGCGGGGCGGCCCGGCTGGGTTATGAGTCGCACCAGGTCACCGTTGACGGTCTGGGCCGACTGCGGGCGGCGACCGCCCCGCATCGTGCGGCTGAGTTGTGCAGCGTCGGACCTGCGGTGGAGGCCCTGCGCGCGATCAAGGATGCCGCCGAGATCGAGGCGTTGCGCGAAGCGTGCGCGATCGCCGATCGGGCCCTGGCAGCGTTGATCGCTGGCGGTGGCCTGAGTGCGGGGCGATCAGAGCGCGAGGTCGGCCGGGACCTCGACAATCGCATGCTGTCGCTCGGCGCGGAGGCGGTGTCGTTCGAGACGATCGTGGCAGCCGGGGTGAACTCAGCAATTCCGCACCACCGCCCCACCGATGCGATGCTGGCCGTCGGTGACTTCGTCAAGCTCGACTTCGGTGCGACTTTTTGCGGATACCACTCGGACATGACCCGTACGTTCGTGCTGGGCCCACCGGCTGACTGGCAACGCGAGATCTATCAACTCGTCTCGGCCGCTCAACGCCTTGGCCGCGAGGCGCTGACCGTCGGCGCGTCGGTGGTCGACGTGGACGCGGCGGCCCGTGATCCGATTGCTGCCGCTGGCCATGGGGCCGCCTTCTCACATGGACTCGGGCACGGCGTAGGTCTGGAGGTGCACGAGGCCCCAGCATTGAGTGCCTTGGGCGCCGGTAGGCTGAAACGAGACATGGCAGTCACCGTCGAGCCGGGCGTCTACCTCGCTGGCCGAGGTGGAGTCCGCATCGAGGACACCCTCGTGGTGGGCACTGACGGTCCCGACCTGCTCACCCTGACCAGCAAGGAGCTTGTGGCCCTCTAGGCCGCACACCCCCCGAGATGGCAACCACGAACGACCTGAAGAACGGCACAGTCCTCGACCTCGACGGTCAATTGTGGACGGTCATCGACTTCCAGCACGTCAAGCCCGGCAAGGGTGGTGCCTTCGTCCGCACGACGCTCAAGAGCGTGATGTCGGGCAAGGTCGTGGACAAGACCTTCAACGCCGGGACCAAGGTGGAGACGGCCACCGTCGACAAGCGCAGCATGACGTTCCTGTACAAGGACGGCTCGGACT
Organism: Actinomycetota bacterium; assembly: GCA_030860025.1. Classification (GTDB taxonomy): domain Bacteria; phylum Actinomycetota; class Actinomycetes; order Mycobacteriales; family Geodermatophilaceae; genus JACCQS01. Next base: position 7,744 of record JALZIX010000246.1, on the reverse strand, counting down.
TCGTGTTCATGGACGGGGATACCTTCGATCAGATTCCGGTTGCCGCTGAGATTGTCGGCAGTGGCGCCGATTACCTGCTCGAGAATGCCCAGGCGGTTGTCGCCGTTCACGACAACATCCCGCTCTTCGTCGAGTTGCCGGTCACCGTCGAGTTACTCGTCGAGCACACAGATCCCGGCCTGCAGGGTGACCGCTCCACCGGAGGGACAAAGCCGGCGACGCTGGAGACCGGGGCAAGCATCAACGTGCCGCTGTTCGTCAACACCGGCGACCGGCTAAGAGTCGACACCCGCGACGGCCGCTACCTCGGCCGGGCCTGACCGACGCTCGATGTCTGCCCGCCGGAAGGCCCGAAAACGAGCGCTGGACATCCTCTTTGAAGCCGATCTCCGCAGCGTCGACACGGCGAGCCTGCTCGCGGATCGGATCGAACAGGCAGAGCCACCGGTCGCTCCCTATGCGCACGTCTTGGTCGAGGGCGTGCTCGCCCACCAAGACGAGATCGACGGCCTGATCTCCGAACACGCTCAGGGCTGGACACTTCCGCGCCTTCCGGGAGTCGACCGCGCGCTACTCAGGATCGCGATCTACGAGTTGCTCTACTGCCCAGACGTCCCGGCCGCCGTTACCGTCGATGAGGCGGTGGAGTTGGCGAAGAGCCTCTCGACGGATGAGTCGCCGGGGTTCCTCAACGGGATCTTAGGGACGGTCGCCCGCCAGGCGTCGAACAAGCTGCCAACGGCCGGGAACTCAGACCTCTGAGCTGTGCCCGTTGACGCCGTTCGGCGGACCGGAGAGAACTCCCCAGTCCTGCAACCGCTCGGAAAGCTCTGACGGCGCCATGTCGTAGATGATCGCCAGCGACCTGAGATCCTCGGCCCGGATCGACAGCACGCGACCGTTGTACTCGTGCCGCTGCGCCTGAATCGTCGACGCGTACCGCGCCAAAGGGCCTGCCTCGTCCACCGGGACCGAGCCCAGCGCCTCAAGGTCGAGGACGATCTTTTCCACGTTGATCTCGGCACTGCTCGGCCGCGGGTCGGGAAGCAGTTCGACGGCGGGGACCCCGTAGAACGCGGCCAACTCCGACAGGCGCTGGACCGTGACCGCGCGGTCTCCGCGCTCGTAGGAACCCACCACGACGGCTTTCCACTTGCCCTCGGACTTGTCCTCTACGCGCTGCAGAGACAGGCCCTGCTGGTTGCGGATGGCCCGAAGCCGAGCGCCGAGCGCACGCGCATACTCGCTGATCATTAGTGTCCCTTGCTACTTGTGGGGTGATCCGTCCGTTTCCCAGCAACCTCGTTACGCAGCGTACACGGAGTGTAGCTCCAATTGGGCGTGGCGTGCGTCGAGTGACCCACTGTGTTCGGCTACTCTCGGCTCAACTGCTCCTTTAACCCCGTCCCGTGAGGCGGAGAAGGAGGCGACGGCGCATGCCAGCTGCCCAAACCACCGACGAATCCGCGGCTTCCAGCGGTCGGGGCATCCTCGACGCATCTGACATCGCCCGGATCATCGACCGGATCGCCCATGAGATCATCGAGCGGGCCGGCGACGCCCATCTCCGGCAACTGACTCTCCTGGGCATCCCCACTCGCGGCGGCCCGTTGGCGTTTCGACTGGCTGACCGAATCCGGGCTTTCACTGAGCGTGATTCTGCTCCGATTGCCGTTGGAACCGTTGACATCACGCTTTATCGGGATGATCTTCGATCCCGAGGTGTACGGCCTTTGTCTCCCACGTCTATTCCCCATAGTGGGATCGATGGCCGACATGTCGTACTGGTCGACGATGTGCTGTTTTCCGGTCGGACGATCCGCGCTGCCCTGGATGCACTCCGTGAGGTCGGCCGGCCCCGTGTGGTGCAACTGGCCGTCCTCGTGGACCGGGGGCACCGCGAACTGCCGATCCGGGCGGACTACGTCGGCAAGAATCTGCCCACGTCGGCAGGTGAGCAGGTCCGGGTCCGGTTGCGCGAGATCGACGGCCTCGATGAGGTACGAGTCCTGCCGGGTAGCAGCCGACCGCGTCGCACCCCTGCGGTCTCCGACGGACCAGGAGGACGGCTGTGAAGCGTCACCTACTCTCCGCTGCGGATCTCGATCTCGGCGACGCAACGTTAATTTTGGACACCGCTGAACAGATCGATACCGCCCTGGCGGGACGGGAAGTCAAGAAGTTGCCCACGCTGCGCGGTCGCACCGTCGTGAATCTGTTCTTCGAGGACTCGACTCGAACCCGCATCTCCTTCGAACTCGCCGCGAAACGGCTGTCCGCCGACGTCATAAATTTCGCGGCCAAGGGGTCGAGTGTGTCGAAGGGCGAGAGCCTCAAGGACACGGCCTTGACGCTTGAAGCCATGGGCGCGGATGCGATCGTGTGCCGGCATAGTGCTTCGGGAGCCCCGCATCGGTTGGCCGAGTGGGTTGCCGGCAGCGTGATCAACGCTGGCGACGGGACGCATGAGCATCCGACGCAGGCCCTACTGGACGCCTACACGATCCGACGCCGCATCGGTCGACTGGAGGGCGTCCGGGTCACGATCGTGGGTGATGTCCTGCACAGCCGCGTGGCTCGGTCGAACGTGGTGTTGTTGGACACCCTCGGCGCCCAGGTCACCCTGGTCGCCCCACCCACGCTGCTCCCGGTCGGCGTCGGGTCGTGGCCGGCCGAGGTCAGCTACGACCTGGACGCCGTGTTGCCAAAGGCTGATGTCGTCATGATGTTGCGCGTCCAACAGGAGCGGATGAACGCCTCGTTCTTCCCCAGCGCCCGTGAGTACAGCCGCCGATACGGCTTGGATGCGCGACGGATGGCGACGCTGTCGGATGAGGCCATCGTCATGCATCCCGGCCCGATGAACCGTGGCATGGAGATCGCCGCGGAGGTCGCCGACTCGGTGCGCTCGACCATCGTGGAGCAGGTCAGCAACGGACTGTCGGTACGAATGGCGGTCCTGTACCTGTTGCTGGGTGGCGCAGGCTCGACCGAAGGGGCAGTCACGTGACCGCCGTCTGGTTGATCAAAGGCGTTCGTCCGTACGGCGAGGATGCCGTTGATCTGTTGCTGCGCGACGGCGTGATCGCCCAGATCGGGACGGCCTTGAAGGCCGCCGATGCCGAGGTCCTCGATGCGGTCGGACTGATCGCGCTGCCGGGACTGGTGGATCTGCACACGCACTTGCGTGAACCGGGTCGCGAGGACGCCGAGACCGTGGAGACCGGCTCTCGGGCAGCTGCCCTCGGCGGTTACACCGCGGTTCATGCCATGGCCAATACGGATCCCGTCGCTGACACCGCCGGGGTGGTCGAGCAGGTCTGGCGTCTGGGCCGGGAGGCGGGCTTGGTCGACGTTGCGCCGGTCGGTGCGGTGACCGTCGGCTTGGCTGGCACGCAGTTGGCCGAGCTCGGGGCGATGGCTGACTCACCCGCACGGGTCCGCATATTCTCCGACGACGGGCACTGTGTGGCCGACCCGGCATTGATGCGGCGGGCACTCGAATACGTCAAGGCGTTTGACGGGGTGATCGCCCAGCACGCCGAGGAGCCCCGGCTGACCATCGGCTCGCAGATGCACGAGGGGGTGCTGTCTGCGCGGCTCGGGCTCACCGGGTGGCCGAGCGTGGCCGAGGAGGCGATCATCGCCCGGGACGTCCTGCTCGCGGCGCATGTCGGATCGAGGCTGCACGTCTGCCATGTGTCCACGCGAGGAAGCGTCGACATCCTGGCCAGGGCAAAGGCCGACGGCGTCGCCGTCACCTGCGAGGTGACCCCGCACCACCTCATGCTCACCGACGAGTGCGTGACCGGGTACGACCCGCTTTTCAAGGTCAATCCACCGCTGCGCACGCTCGAGGATGTCGAAGCCCTACGCGCGGGACTGGCCGAAGGCACGATCGATGCCATCGCCACCGATCACGCCCCGCATGCCGTCGAGGACAAAGAGTGCGAGTGGGCGATGGCCCGCCCGGGGATGCTCGGCCTGGAACAGGCGCTCTCGGTCGCCGTGGAGGCGATGATCGAGACCGGGCTGCTGGACTGGCGTGGCCTGGCCGATCGGATGTCTGTCCGACCCGCGACCATCGGTCAACTCGACGGACACGGTCAACCGTTGGAGGTGGGGCGACCGGCCAATCTCGTACTGGTGAATCCCGACGTTCGGTCCGTGGTCACTGCGGCAAACCTGGCCAGCCGAGCGCGCAACAGCCCGTACGTCAACCGAGACCTTCCAGCTCAGGTGGTGGCGACGTTCCTTCGCGGAACCCCCACCGTGCTGGACGGCAAGGCCCAGCGGTGACCACACCTGCGCTGCTCGTGTTGGAGGATGGCCGGACCTTTCGGGGTGAGTCATTCGGCGCGATCGGGCAGACCGTGGGAGAGGCGGTCTTCAACACCGGGATGACCGGTTACCAGGAGACGCTCACCGATCCGAGCTATGCCGGCCAGGTGGTCGTAATGACCGCGCCACAGATCGGCAACACCGGGATGAACGACGAGGACGGCGAATCTGCGGGCATTCAGGTGGCCGGCTTCGCGGTCCGAGACCCGAGTCCACGGCCATCGAATTGGCGTTCGAAACGCAGCCTGGAGTCGGCGCTCTTCGATGCCGGCGTAGTCGGCATCAGCGGCATCGATACCCGGGCGCTGACCCGGCACCTGCGCGAACGTGGGGCGATGCGGGTCGGCGTGTCCAGTGTGAGATCAGACGTCGACGACGTGCTCACCGCGGTGCGAGCCGCCCCGCCGATGGCCGGCGCCGATCTCGCACCCGGCGTCAGTACGAAGCGGAGCTACGTCGTCCCGGCGATCGGCCGGACTTGTTTCCGGGTTGCTGCCCTCGACCTCGGCATCAAGACCATGACCCCGCATCGGATGGCGCAACGGGGGATCGAGGTCGAGGTACATCCGGCACGCACAACTGCCGACCGACTGCTGGCCGGCTCCCCGGACGGGGTGTTCATCAGCAACGGCCCCGGTGACCCGGCGACTGCCGACTACGCCGTAGAGGCTGTGCGCGGCGTGCTGGATGCAGGCGTGCCCTTGTTCGGGATCTGCTTCGGAAACCAGATCCTGGGTCGAGCGCTGGGGCTGTCGACCTTCAAGCTCCGATACGGCCACCACGGCATCAACCTCCCGGTGCTCGACCTAGCCACCGGGAAGGTAGAGGTGACCGCCCACAACCACGGCTTCGCCATCCAGGCGCCCGACGATGCCCAACCCGGTGCGCCGTTCTCCGCGCTGCACGAGGCCGCGCCGTTCGACACGCCGTACGGTGCAGCCGAGGTCAGTCACGTCTGTCTCAATGACGGTGTCGCCGAGGGCCTCAACTGCCGGGACGTGCCGGCCTTCTCGGTGCAATACCACCCGGAAGCAGCGGCCGGTCCGCACGACGCGGACTATCTGTTCGACAGGTTCGTCCAGATGATGACCGCCCCACCGGACCGGCCCGTGCATGCCTAAGCGGAAGGACCTCACGCACGTCCTGGTAATCGGCTCCGGTCCGATCGTGATCGGCCAGGCCTGCGAGTTCGACTACTCCGGTACCCAGGCCTGCCGCATCCTGCGAGCCGAAGGGATCCGGGTCAGCCTGGTCAATTCCAACCCCGCCACGATCATGACCGACCCCGAGTTCGCCGACGCCACCTACATCGAGCCCCTGACCGACGCGTTCGTCGAGCGGGTGATCGAGCGGGAACGTCCCGACGCGATCCTGGCCACCCTGGGCGGGCAAACGGCGCTCAATGTCGCCGTCCGACTGCACGAGCGCGGCGTACTCGACCGTTACGGCGTCGAGCTGATCGGAGCCGACATCGACGCCATCCAGCGAGGAGAGGACCGCCAGGTTTTCAAGGACATCGTCGCGTCCATCGGCGCGGAGTCCCCCGACAGCGAGGTCTGCGGCTCCCTCGACGAGGTCCTCGCCGCCGCGCAGCGACTCGGTTATCCGGTTGTCGTGCGCCCCTCCTACACGATGGGCGGAGCCGGTTCTGGAATCGCTCGTGACGAGCCGGACCTGCGTCGGATGGCAGCCGCTGGGCTCGAGGCAAGTCCGGTCTCCGAGGTGCTGATCGAGGAGAGCGTCCTGGGCTGGAAGGAGTTCGAACTCGAACTGATGCGCGACCGCAAGGACAACGTGGTGGTCGTCTGCTCGATCGAGAACCTCGACCCGATGGGGGTGCACACCGGAGACTCGATCACCGTGGCCCCGGCGATGACCCTGACCGACCGGGAGTATCAGAACCTGCGCGATGTCGGCATCAAGGTGCTGCGCGCGGTCGGGGTGGACACCGGCGGGTGCAACATCCAGTTCGCCATCCATCCAGAAACCGGCCGGCTCGTCGTCATCGAGATGAACCCCCGGGTGTCCCGGTCCAGCGCGCTCGCCAGTAAGGCGACCGGGTTCCCGATCGCCAAGATCGCCGCCAAACTCGCCATCGGCTACACCCTGGACGAGATCCCCAACGACATCACCGGGCAGACGCCTGCCTCGTTCGAACCGACCTTGGACTACGTCGTCGTCAAGGTCCCGCGGTTCGCCTTCGAGAAGTTTCCCGGCGCTGATCCGCGGCTGACCACGACGATGAAATCGGTCGGCGAGGCCATGTCTGTGGGTCGCAACTTCGTCGAGGCCCTGCAGAAGGCGCTGCGTTCGATGGAGACGATCGAGTCGGGCTTCTGGACCACGAGCGATCCGGACGACAACACCCTCGAAGGGCTGCTGGACAAGATCGAGATCCCCACCGACGGACGGATCTACGACGTCGAGCGGGCGCTGCGGGCCGGCGCCAGCGTGGAACAGGTGTTCCGGGCGACCGGGATCGATCCGTGGTTCCTCGACCAGATCGCCGCGCTGGTCGACCTACGGACTGAGATCGAAGCAGCGCCGGCGTTGACCGAGCCGTTGTTGCGCACTGCCAAGCGGGCCGGATGTTCCGACCGCCAGATAGCCGCGCTCCGGCCCGAACTTGCCGGCGAGGCCGGAGTCCGACTGCTGCGACACCGACTCGGGGTACGTCCGATCTTCAAGACCGTGGACACGTGCGCGGCCGAGTTCGCGGCGAGCACCCCGTACCACTACTCCAGCTACGACGAGGAGACCGAGGTGGCCGCGCGCGAGAAGCCCGCTGTGCTGATCCTCGGTTCCGGCCCGAACCGCATCGGTCAGGGCATCGAATTCGACTACTCCTGCGTGCACGCGGCGATGGAGTTGCGGGCGGCCGGATACGAGACGGTGATGGTCAACTGCAACCCGGAGACCGTCTCGACCGACTACGACACAGCGGACCGCCTCTACGTGGAACCGCTGACGTTCGAGGACGTGATGGAGGTGATCGAGGCCGAACGCGCAGCCGGGCCGGTCGTCGGAGTCATCTGCACGCTCGGCGGCCAGACCCCCCTTGGGCTTGCCCAGCCGCTGAAGGACGCCGGAGTGCCCGTCCTGGGAACCGCCCCGGAAGCCATCCACCTGGCTGAGGAGCGCGGTGCCTTTGCGCGGGTCCTCGACGCGGCCGGGCTGCCAGCGCCAAAACACGGCATGGCCACCTCCTACGACGAGGCCAGCGCCATCGCCGAAACCGTGGGATACCCGGTTCTGGTCCGCCCGTCCTATGTCCTGGGCGGGCGCGGGATGGAGATCGTGTACGACGATGCCGCGCTGGAGGCCTACATCGAGAAGGCCACCCAGGTCAGTCCGACCCACCCGGTGCTCGTCGACCGATTCCTCGAGGACGCGGTCGAAATTG
>JALZIX010000235.1 GCA_030860025.1 Actinomycetota bacterium | reverse complement strand
CTCTCGGGCCGACGCAGCGACTCGCCGGGCCATCACCGACGACGTGCTGCTGGCCAGGCTGACGCGACCGCTTGGAACTCGGCTCAGGCCGAGGTGACCGGGGGTTGCGAGGTCGCTTCCGGCACGTAGGCATACCCGGCACCGAGTCCCCGAAGGAACTCCCGGGTCTCGGCCGCCTCCTGCTCGTCGATCTTGGCCATAGCAAAGCCGAGATGGACCAGCACCCAGTCATCTACGCCGAGTTGCTCATCCGAGAGCAGGCCGACGTTGACGAGCCGCAGCTCGCCGTCGACGTCCACCCTCGCAACGTCGGGCCGGTCGGTCAGGACCTCCACGATCACCGCCGGGATGCCGAGGCACATGTCGCTCCTTCGGGATCGGGCAATGCGGGGATACCCAGGCGCAGCGCGGCGATCGCCGCCGTCACCGGTTCGGCTGCCGGCCAGTCGATGACCGCCGTCCGGGCTCGGTCCGCGACGCCGACCTCGTCGCTCCAGGGCACCACACCGGCAAGGCTGAGATCGTGGCGGAGGCAGAACTCGGCCAGCGCTTCCGAGTCCGCCTCGGAGCGCACCTTGTTGGCGACCACCAGGATCGGCACAGTCAGCTCGGCGGCCAGTCCTGCCATCCGCCGAACGGTCTCCAACGACCGGTAGTACGGCTCAGCAACCAGGCAGACGACATCGACGTTCCTGATCGTGCCCCGGCTCAGGTGCTCGGGGGAGGCCTCCATGTCCACCACCACGAGACGGTGCGGATCGGCGCCTAGATCCTCGATCACCGCCGAGACGACTGCATGAGCCGAGCACAGGCAGCCCTCTTCGGCGTGCGCCGGAGCTCCCATCGCCAGCAGCCGGACGCCGTCCGGAGCAGCCACGGCATAGCTATCGAGTACGTCCTCGACAGGTGAGTTCAGGCCGGCGCCGCCAAGTTGACGGGACACGAATGAGGAAGGAATCGCACGTACGGACCGGGCAACCTCCGGGGAGGCGCCTAGGGCGACACCGAGATTGGGGTTCGCATCGGCATCAATGGCCACCACGGACAACCCGGACTGAGCACCCAGCCGGGCAAGGGTCGCGCTGATCGTCGTCTTACCGGCGCCACCCTTGCCGGCAACGGCGATTCTCATGTACCAGGTTTCTGCGCACCGTCGAGCCCGACGTAGCGCCGATGGAACACGTTCAGCGCGCGTTGCGCCTCGGCCAGGGTGCCGGCCATCGCGTGCAACCACTCCTGGCCCTCATCGGTCAACGTGTAGGTACGGCGGGCCGGTCCACGGCTGGACGGTTCCCAGTTCGACCGCAGCAGGCCCTCCTCGTCCATCGCGCGCAGGCAGCGGTAGAGCCCACCGGGATCCACCCTGCCGAGGCCAAGAGCTCGGACTCCTTCGAGCAGGTCATATCCGTGCGAGGTGCCCTCGGCCACGAGCAGCAGTAAGCAGGGCCGCAGGTAGTTGCGTGGCAGCCCGATCAGCACAGGCGTCTGCAGGGGACCGGTCATGACTTCGGTCTCGGCGTCCGCTCCGCGGCGCAGGCCAACGCTTCCTCCACCGAGGCGTGACACCAGCAGTCCGCGCTGCACTCGCCGTGCCCGGGTCTGGTCAGGTCGGTGAAACTCAACGCGAACTCGGTCTTGCCCTCCTCCAAGCCGATCGGGGACAGGACGTAGCCCGTGGCTACCCGCTCGAGATAGCCGTCCTCGACAAGCTTGTCCAGGTAGCCGACGCCGATCCTCGCCTCGACACCGAGAAAGCGTTCCAGCAGGTGTCCATCGATGACCTCGCCGAGGCCCTCACCGCGCAACCAGTACATGACCTGCAAGATCTCGCTGCGCCAGTACATCTGGCGCAGTAGCTCGGACTTTGGGGGATGCAATTCGTCCATGGTCAACGCCCCGAGACCTGGGCTGTATCAGCGGCGTTGTTGGCGAGGCCGGTGACCGCTCCGAGAGCCGCGGCAATGCCGGTCAACTGTGAATTCACCGTAAGCACGGACGGCCCTATCGGGGCGCACTGCGATTCGATCGCGCGTACTCCGAACGACACCTTGGCCAACAGGGCAGTCGTGCGCCGGAGCGAACGAGCTATCGCGACCAGGAAGAAGACCAGGACTGCCACGACGACCACGATCTCCAGGATGGTCAACACGACCAGCAACGCGGTCATCGCAGACCGCTCACGGGATCGGGCGCGCCACTGAGGAGCGCGGCGTGCCTGCCGGCCTCCTCGGTGAGCACATCGAGATTCTTGGAGAGGGAACCGAGCAGCCAGGTGGTGGAGGTGTTGCGCGCCACCTCCTGCCCGGCCGCCCAGATCGCTTCCGCACCGCGCTCGATCCGGTAGACCTGCTTGAGGAAGATGGTGAGCAGCACGACAGCGACTGCGGCGACCACCAAACCGAGTCCGAGGGCGAGGAACCAGTAACCGGTGTCAGTCATCATCAACTCCTGGCGACGAGTTCTTCGCGGGCAGCCGTGGCCGCTGCGGCAATACGCCCAGCAGTCGTGACCGTGGTGTGCAGTTCCCACAGTGGCGCCGTGCCGTCGCGGGCTTCGTAGAGACCAGCCAGAATTGCCTCGGCCTT
>JALZIX010000228.1 GCA_030860025.1 Actinomycetota bacterium | reverse complement strand
CTCGGACGCCTGGCGCAGTTCTGGTCGTGCAGCGGCCCGCAGACGACGAACAGTGGCGCGCCGCCGAGGCACTGATCGCGCAGCTTGCCGAGACCTCCCGCTCGGCACCGCGGGCACCCGGGCTGCCGACGACCCAGGCTTTGCAGGCCTGGCACGACGCTCGGCCCACGGCGAGCCTTGCGCTGCTGGCGGCCACGGATGACGGTTTGGCGCTGTGCCTGGCCGGTACGGCAGAGGCCGCGCAGCCGCAGACCGGCAATCGGCTGGCGGCACGGGACGAGGGCGGCTGGCTGGCCCGGCAACTGCCGTGGAGCGACGAGGCAATCGTGCTCGGCCTCACCCCGTCGGGTGAGATCAGTGGCCCACTGGAACGTCCGGTGCTCGACTTGCACTCCGGAGTCGTGCCCGGAGCCGGAATCCGGTTTGCGCCACAGCCAAGCGGTCAGGACACACCGAGCCAGCCCAGCCAGCGCCTCGATCAACTCCCGTCGCCGCCTCCTCCGCCCGTGGTCGAGCAAGCGTCGGCCCAAGCCCCGCTCAGTCTGCCGCCGGAGGCGAAGTCCGCGGTTCTGTTCGGCACGGATGAGACACCACCGGCTCGTGCCCCGTTGCCAGTGGCCGAGGCCGCCCCGCCGACCGGTACCCCGGGAGTGGTCGCCGCCCACCCGGCTGGGCAGCATGCCGAGCATGTCCACGCCGCGCCCGCGGCCGCGGCCGCTGCGGCCCTCGGGCAAGCGGACGAAGACGGCGTGGTGGTGGACGGGTTCCTGTGCAGCCGAGGACATCTCAATGATCCGCGGGGGCACTTCTGTGCTCAGTGCGGGATCCGGATGGCAGAGCTGACCGGAATCATCACCAAGGGTCGTCGACCGCCCCTTGGGCTGCTCCTGTTCGACAACGGGGCCACCTTCGTACTCGATCACGACTACTTGATCGGTCGGGAACCCGAACCCGACCCGGACGTGCGCTCCGGCGAGCTCAGGCCGCTTGTGCTGATTGACCAGAGTGGCGGCATCTCCCGACGACACGCCGAGATCCGACTCCGCGGCTGGGATGTCGTACTGATCGACCGGGGTTCGGCGAATGGCACGCTGGTCGCCCTGCGCGACGCCGATCAATGGCGCGCGGTGGTGCCAGGGCAGCCGATCCAGCTACTTCCAGGGATGCGGATAAGCATGGGTCGCCGGACATTGTCGTTCGAGACCCCGCACCGTACGACATGACAGTCAGTCCCCGTCCGGTTGCGGTGCCCGCCGCGTGCGTCAACCGCCCGGCAGGGGGCTCAGGTCGGATGCGGTGTCTCCACGTCGACCTCGGCGGCCGCCGGTGTTGCGATCGCGGCAATCGTTTCGGCCAAGTCCCGGTCGGCGTCCTCGGAACCCGGGTGCAACCAGGCCTGCGGAGTCGAGCTGGATCCGACGTCCTCGCCATCACTCGGCATCACCCGCAGGCCCACCTGGCCCTCGTCGTCCCACGGCCCAGCCGGGATTCCAGCTTTGCTCAAGGCCGCCACCGTGGAGGCAACCCTTCGTTCGGCTCGCCAACCCTCGGAGGCCCCGACGAGGAGCGTCCCACCGCGCGCCAGCGCCGCCCCGGCGGCTACCCGCAGCGCCGCGCGGCCAGCGGCGTCACCGCTGATCCGCACACCGACGTCCGGCACTGCCGCCTCGGCCCCGCCATCCTCCGACTGGGGCACGCGCAACACGACCACCGCCGGGCGTCTGGATCCCGGGAGACTGCTCGTACCGACCAGCCCGGCCCAGGATTCCGGCACGACGACAAGTGCGGCCGAAACCTGATCCACCAGAGTCGCCAGATCGTCCCAGGAGTCCTGACCGAATCGCGAGGACACGGTCACGTCGAGCCCGCGTGCCTCTGCTGTGCTGGCCAACGCGCGCAACTCGTCACCGGTGGAGATAAGCGCGGCCAACTCGACGCCGAGTCCGCTGGCCACCTGCAGGCTCGGTCCGCGCTGCACCATCGAGGCCAGCACCAGCCGGGCTGGGCGCTCCTGGCCGACGAGATCGCAGGCGGCGGAGACGAAGGCCGCACTGCGGTGCTCCTCATCGAGCACGACCAGAACGGTGTGCGCCTCGGACTCCCCCAGGGCCGCCCGCTCGGCTTCGGCGATGTCTCGCTCGACCAGACGTCGCGGGTAGACCACGCGCAGCAGGGGTTCGGTCATCATCGTCGTGACGACGGCCATGATGACCAGCAGCGTGAACATCTCTCCGTCGAGCACGCCCAGCTGCAGGGCAACGTTGAGGATGACCAACTCGGTGAGTCCCCGGGTGTTCATCAAGACACCCAGCGCCAAAGCTTGACGTCGCGGGACGCGTTGCAGCCGGGCGGCAAGGAACGCGCCCAGGAACTTGCCGGAGATCGCGACCAGCAGGATCAGGCCGAGCTCCACCACGCCTCTGGACCCGATCGCTCCGAGATCGACGTTCAGACCGGTGATGACGAAGAAGACCGGCAGCAACAACGTCGTACTGACCTGTTCCAGCCTTTCGAGCAGGTCGCGCCGCAGGGCGCTGGCGCTAGGACCCTGCCGCGGCATAATGATCCCGAAGAGGAACGCGCCAAAGATGAAGTGGATCCCGATCTCCTCGGTGACAAAGGCCGAGCCGAGGATCCCGATGAGCACGAGCGCGAACAGATCCGAGCTCAGTCGGCCGGCCTTCTCATAGCGCGGCACAATCCGCGCCACCAGTGGGCGGACCAACAGGAACATCACCAAGACGAAGGCCAAGCTCAACCCCAGAATGATGAATACTCCGGAATAGCCGTCGCCGACGGTCACGGCAACGACGACGGTCAGCAAAGACCACGCCAGGATGTCGTCGACTGCCGCACAGGCCAGGCTCAGGGCGCCAGCTGGGATCCGGTGCATATTGCGCTCGGTCAGGATCAGTGCGAGGACGGGGAAGGCCGTGATGGACATGGCCACCCCGAGGAAGAGTGTGAAGGCGGCAAACTCAACCGTCACATCGTTGACGATCTTGTGGTCGGGGTAGAGCTGGAAGGCGAGGAAGACTCCGAGACCGAACGGCAGCACGATGGAGGCCAGCGACACCGCGCCGGCCACCCGCTCCCGGCCGCGGATGAACGACAGGTCGACCTCGAGACCGACGATGAACATGAACAACACGAGGCCAAGCTGTGCGAGCACCGAGAGGAACGGTCTGATGTCTGGCGGGAAGAGCATCTGATCCAGGTCGCCCGGCAGCGCGCCCAGTGCGGTCGGCCCCAGGAGGATGCCGGCCACGATCTCCCCTACGACAGCGGGTTGGCCGATCCTCGTGAACAACTTGCCCATCAGGCGCGCCACCACGATGACGATCGCGATCGCCAGGAAGACCAAGGCAACCGTCTCACTGATCGTGCGCATTGCTGTCCCGCCCTTCCGTGCCAGACGTCAGCCCTTGGCCACCGAACTCGCCGCAGCTTAGCCGCCGATTGTCACCGACAACGCCGTAATCACCCCAGCGACACATCCCGTTCACAACAGCACCATTTCAGGAGAGGGATCACGCGATGACCTCCGCGGATGTCACCACCGGTACGCCAGACCGGATAGCCGACTACCAGATCGTGCGGTTGCTCGGCGAGGGCAACCATGGCCGGTTCTACCTCGCCGTACCACCACCGCGGTTGGGGCTGCCTGACGAGTTCGTGGCGCTCAAGGTCTTCACCGGCCACTGCAGCGAGCAGGCCTACGACCGCGGCGTACGCGAGTTGCGGGTCTTCGCCCAGGTGAGTTCGCCCTACCTGGTCCGCGTGTACGACGCGGTGCTGCACGAGTCGTTCCTCTATGCGATGGAGTACTTCCCAGGTGGTTCGCTGGCCGCTCCGGCCCGCCCCCTGGCTCGGCACGAGGTCTTGATGGCGGTGGAGCACACCGCGCTGGCGGCCCATGCTCTGCATGAGGCCGGGCTCTCGCACGGCGACATAAAACCGGCCAACGTCATGCTCGGCGAGACCGGTGCCAAGCTCTCCGATCTGGGGCTGGCACGTTTCCTGGCCCCAGGCGTCACGCTGACCGGAATGGCGAATGCGGCGTCGTTGGAATACCTCGACCCGGCACTGCTGCAGGGTGAACGACCCTCTCGGGCAACGGAGATCTGGGGGCTTGGCGCCACCTTGCATCGCAGTCTGACCGGGACGGGCCTGTACGGCGAATTGCCAGACAACGAACCCCTGCTGGCGATCCGTCGGCTGATGACCACACAACCTACGCTGGGCCCGGGCCTGTCGCCTGGGGAGGCCGACCTGATCCAAGCTTGCCTGGCCCCGCTGGCGGAACGACCCAAGACCGCTCTGGAGGTCGCCGCTCGACTGCACGAGCTAGCCACACAGGCGGGCTGATCGCGGAGTCCCTCAGGCGTCCGGCCAGATCTCAGTGCAGAAGCGCGCGGCGATCTCCTCCTCGGTCAAGCGGTCACCACAGGTGAAGGCGTAGTCGAAGTACGGCCGCAGCTGGGTTGTCACCGTCGGCGGGTTGCCACCGGCTACCGCCTGGTACAGATCATCACAGGCCTGCATGTCGCCGTTGAAGCACCCCACGGCGAGCGCGTCAATGGCGGCATCTGCACGACCACTCGGCGCAGCAGACCCGGCCGGCGGCGGCGCTCCCTCCTCGGGAGTGGGCTCCACCGTCGTCGGCGTGGTCGAGCTCGGCTCGGTCGTCGTCACCTCCACGGAGGTCTGGGTCGCGCTCTGGGCCTGGTTGCCGGGAGGGTCGGCGTCGGCCAGCAGCAGGGCGACAACGGTCGCTAGCGCCACAACCAGGAATGCGCCGGCGACGATGAGTATCGCGCTTTTTTTGGTGAGTCGGGATCGGGTCCCGACTGCGCCTGGGCCGGTGTTGGGACCAGTCTGCGGACCACTCGGATTCAGCTGCCGGTAGCCGCTGGCGATCGGCGGCAAGGAAGGTGCAGCGACGGCCG
>JALZIX010000208.1 GCA_030860025.1 Actinomycetota bacterium | reverse complement strand
TGAGCGCCGAAGCGATCGACGCCACGGAATCGACCGACCCGCACTGGTACAAGCGGGCGGTCTTCTATGAGGTGTTGGTCCGCGGATTCGCCGACAGCAACGGTGACGGGATCGGCGATCTGCGCGGAATGATCGGCCGACTCGACTATCTCGCCTGGCTCGGGGTCGACTGCCTCTGGCTGCCGCCGTTCTTCGTCTCCCCGCTGCGCGACGGCGGCTACGACGTTGCCGACTACAACGCGGTCCTCTCGGAGTTCGGCACCATCGACGACTTCGCCGATCTCGTCGAGGGTGCACACGCCCGGGGCATGCGAGTGATCATCGACGTGGTCATGAACCACACCTCGGATCAGCACCCCTGGTTCCAGGCTTCGCGGCAGGACCCGGACGGCCCGTTCGGTGATTTCTACGTTTGGGCGGACGATGATTCCGGGTATTCCGACGCCCGGATCATCTTCGTCGACACCGAGACCTCCAACTGGACCTACGACCCCGTCCGCCACCAGTACTTCTGGCACCGCTTCTTCAGCCATCAACCGGACCTGAACTTCGAGAACCCCAAAGTTCGTGAGGCGATGATCGACGCGTTGCGGTTCTGGCTCGACCTAGGAATTGACGGATTCCGACTCGATGCGGTGCCCTATCTGTTCGAGGAGGAGGGCACCAACTGCGAGAACCTCCCCCGTACCCACGAGTTCCTTCGCGAGGTGCGGTCCTTCGTCGACAAGAACTACCTAGATCGGGTGCTGCTCTGCGAGGCGAACCAGTGGCCGGCTGACGTCGTGGAGTACTTCGGCGACCCAGAGGTCGGCGACGAGTGCCAGATGGCCTTCCACTTCCCCGTCATGCCACGGCTGTTCATGGCCGTACGCCGAGAGTCGCGCTTCCCGATCTCGGAGATCATGGCCCAGACGCCGGCGATCCCCGACAACTGCCAGTGGGGGATCTTCCTGCGCAATCACGACGAGTTGACCCTCGAGATGGTGACTGACGACGAGCGGGACTACATGTGGGCCGAGTACGCGAAGGACTCGCGGATGAAGGCGAACATCGGTATTCGCCGGAGACTGGCCCCACTGCTCGACAACGACACCAACACCTTGGAACTGTTCACCGCCCTCTTGCTGTCCCTGCCCGGCTCCCCGGTCCTCTATTACGGCGACGAGATCGGCATGGGCGACAACATCTGGCTCGGGGACCGAGACGGCGTACGTACGCCGATGCAGTGGACCCCGGACCGCAACGGCGGGTTCTCCAGCGCCGACCCGCAGCGGTTGTGCCTGCCGATCAATGCCGACCCGGTGTATGGCTACCAGGTCACCAACGTCGAGTCACAGATGCGCACGACCACCTCCCTGTTGCACTGGACGAGACGGATGATCGCCGTCCGCAAGCAGCACCCCACATTTGGTATTGGGACCTACACCGAGGTGGGCTGTCGGAACCCGACCGTGATCGCCTACGTCCGCGAGTTCGGCGACGACCGGGTCCTGTGCGTCAACAACCTCTCCCGCTTCCCCCAGCCGGCCGAGTTGGACCTGCGCCGCTTCGAGGCTTGCATCCCCACCGAGCTGGTCGGCCGGGTCCGCTTCCCCGAGATCGGGGTTCTGCCGTACTTCCTGACCCTGGCCGGACACGGCTTCTACTGGTTCGAGCTAGGGCAACCCACCAACAACGGCGCGATGCCCAGCTCGATGACGGAGGTAGACGGATGACCGCCGAGCGGGCGACTGACTTGAGCACGATTCTGGCTGACTGGCTGCCGGAGCAACGGTGGTATTCGGCCAAGGGGCGCAGGATCGTCGAGCTCACCGACTCCGGCGTGGAATTGGCCGGCGGTGACCCCCTACTCGAGCTGCATCACGTACGGATCTGGTACGAGGACGGTGAACGAGCCGGGTACCTCGTACCGGTGACGATCCGGCTCGAGCCGGTGGACGGGCTGGCCGGAGCGCTGATCGGCAAGATCAGCGGGGACGAAGCCTCGGCGGCGCTGTGGGCATACGACGCGCTGCGCGATCGGGACCAGACCGCTGCCTGGCTCACACTGTTGGCCGAAGGTGCCGAAGTCGGTCCGGTGTTGTTTCGCCCCGAGGCGGGGGTGGCAATTCCGTCCGGTGTGCCCGGTGACATCGTCACGACCGAGCAGTCCAACACCTCCCTGGTCTACGGGAACGAGGCGATCCTCAAGGTGTTCCGGCGCCTCGAACCCGGCAGCAACCCCGACGTCGAGATCCATCACGCGCTGGCGGGTACCGACAACCCGCACATCGCGCCTTTGCTCGGTTCGGTGGAGGTTCGGCTGGCCGTCGAGGTCGGCAATCCGGAGGACACACCCGAGACCGCGACTGCCGCAATGGTTCAGACGTTCCTCCCGGGGGCCACCGACGGCTGGTCACTGGCCACGACCAGCGTGCGTGACCTCTACGCCGAGGCCGATCTCCACGCCGATGAGGTCGGCGGCGATTTCGCAGCGGAGTCGCACCGACTTGGCGTCGCGACCGCATCGGTGCATGCCGATCTAGCACGGGTGCTGCCATCGCATCCGGCCGGTCCCGACTGGCTCATGGGGCTCGTGGAGGAACTGCACAACCGACTCGACAAGGCGACCGACATGGTCCCGCGACTCGAGCCGTACGGCGAGGCCATCCGGGCCACGTACGCGGCGTTGGACGACCTGGCCGAACCGGTGCACCTCCAGCGCGTGCACGGTGACCTGCACCTCGGCCAGGTGCTGCGCACGGTAGCCGGCTGGACGATCCTGGATTTCGAGGGTGAGCCGGCCAGACCCATCGCCGTCCGACGCCAGCTGGACACTCCGTTGCGCGATGTGGCGGGAATGCTGCGCTCCTTCGACTACGCGGCCCAGCACCTGCTCGTCGGCGAGGGCACCGATCCCCAGCTGGCCTACCGAGCCACCGAGTGGTCGGCCCGCAATCGCGATGCCTACTGCGAGGGGTACGCCGAGGGAGGCGGCGTCAAACCAGCCCAATTCGGCGCACTGCTCCTGGCGCTGGAGGCCGACAAGGCGATCTACGAGACGGTGTACGAAGCCCGAAACCGTCCGCACTGGCTCAGCATCCCCTTGAACTCCTTCGACCGTCTGGTGCTGAAGTCATGACTGCCTTTGACCCGCCCCACCACCCGACGCCGCCCCACCACCCAGCCCCGCCGCCCGACCCGGGCCCGAACCAAGCAGCGGAGTTCCTGCGATCAGCCGAGCCCGCCCAGCCAGCCCAGCCGGTCTCCCCCGCCGAACGGTTCGAAGCGCTGGTCGCCGGTCGAGACAAGGATCCACACGCGCTGCTCGGCTCACATATCGAGAACGGGACCACGGTCGTGCGCACGTTCCGGCCAGATGCCTCGGCGGTATCTGTCCTCGCCGCGGGACAGCGGATCCCGATGACCTTGGTGAACATTCGCGGTGTCTTCGAGGCCCACTTGTCGACTCCGCAGGTCGATTACCGCCTGGAGGTCATCTACCTCGATGGAGAGGATGACGCGACCTACATCGTCGATGACCCCTACCGCTGGCTACCGACACTGGGCGACATGGACGAGCACCTGATCGCCGAAGGCCGGCACGAAAAGCTCTGGACGGTGCTCGGCGCGCATGTCCGCAGCTACGACACTCCGGGGGGCTCGGTAACTGGAGTGTCCTTTGCTGTGTGGGCGCCAGGGGCTCAGGGAGTGCGGCTCACGGGGGACTTCGACTTCTGGCAGGCGAATGCGTACTCCATGCGTCTGCTCGGCGCGACCGGAGTCTGGGAGCTCTTCGTGCCCGGGGTCGAGGTCGGTGCCCGCTACAAGTTCAACATCCTGGGCGCAGACGGAGTCTGGCGGGTCAAGGCCGATCCCATGGCCTTCGCCACCGAAGTTCCGCCGGCCACCGCGTCGGTGGTCGCCGAGACCAGTTACGAGTGGCAGGACCACGAGTGGATGGCCACGAGAACTGAAACGTCCTGGCACAAGGCCCCTATGAGCATCTATGAGGTGCACATCGGCTCATGGCGCAAGGGTCTCGACTACCGCCAGCTCGCCGACGCACTCGTCGAATACCTGGTGGAAACCGGGTTCACCCATGCCGAACTGCTGCCGGTCTCCGAGCATCCGTATGGCGGGTCTTGGGGCTACCAAGTCACCTCGTACTACGCGCCCAGCGCACGGTTCGGGGCACCCGACGACTTCCGTTATCTGGTCGATCGACTGCACCAGGCCGGGATCGGCATCATCATCGACTGGGTCCCAGCACACTTCCCGAAGGACGAGTGGGCGCTTGCCCGTTTCGACGGGACCCCCCTCTACGAACACGCCGACCCGCGGCGCGGCGAGCAGCCCGACTGGGGCACCTATGTCTTCGACTTCGGCCGCCGGGAGGTCCGCAACTTCCTCGTCGCCAACGCGCTGTTCTGGCTGCAGGAGTACCACATCGACGGCCTCAGGGTGGACGCCGTGGCCTCGATGCTCTATCTGGACTACTCCCGCAAGGAAGGCGAGTGGCTGCCCAACGTCTACGGCGGCCGAGAGAACCTGGACGCCGTCGGTTTCCTGCAGGAAATGAACGCCACCGTCTACAAGCATGTTCCGGGCACCATCACCATCGCAGAGGAGTCCACCGCGTGGCCCGGAGTCACCCGACCGACGTACCTCGGCGGGTTGGGCTTCGGCTTCAAATGGAACATGGGCTGGATGCACGACACGTTGAATTACCTTGCGCGGCAACCGATCCACCGCTCATACCATCACGATCAGATGACGTTCGCCATGATGTATGCCTTCTCCGAGAACTACATCCTGCCGATCAGCCACGACGAGGTGGTGCACGGAAAGGGATCGCTGCTCGGCAAGATCCCGGGCGACCAGTGGCAGCAACTGGCCACCCTTCGATTGCTACTGGCCTACATGTGGGCGCACCCCGGCAAGCAGCTGCTGTTCATGGGAAGCGAGTTCGGCCAGCCCGGGGAATGGGCCGAAGGCTCCTCTCTCGATTGGGGACTGCTCGATGACCCCGGCCATGCCGGATTGAAGTTGTTGGTCGGTGACCTCAATCGCGCCTATCGCAGCCGGCCGGCCATCTGGTCCCAGGACTCGGACCCGGCGGGCTTCCAATGGATCGACGCGAATGACGCCGCCAACAACGTCTTCTCTTTCCTTCGCTACGGCACCGACGGATCCGTCGTCGCCTGCATCGCCAACTTCGCCTCTGTCCCCCACGTCGGATACAAGGTGGGGTTGCCCAGCGAAGGTTCCTGGGCCGAACTACTCAATACCGACGCCGACTCCTACGGCGGCTCGGGGGTCGGAAATCTCGGGCGCGTGCACACAAGGGCTGAGCCGTGGCACGG
>JALZIX010000189.1 GCA_030860025.1 Actinomycetota bacterium | reverse complement strand
ACCGACCAGGCCAACGCCTCGGACCTCGAGCGGGCCACGCCGGATTCGACCAGCGTGTCGAGCACCTGCCGCTCAGGCTGGCGCAAGCGGGTCATCACCGGGATGGCGAGATGGGTGAACAGTGCGGAGGCCGACCCACACTTGGCTCCCCAGCCCACTTTGCGACCGAACCGATGCTCGGCGGCCTGGGCGATGCCGATCCGCTCCTCTCGGGTCTGCTCACGCCAGCGGCCTATTCGACCGGCTGCCGCTGAAGCCTGGGCGGCATCATCGGCGCCCTCGGGCACTTCCGGCTCCGGCAGGGTGCCGACGATGAGAATCTCCTCACGGTCAACGGATACCTCGGCGGGTCCGGTGAACCAGTCGTCGGGCAGCCGCCCGGCGAACCACGCCTTGATCTCGTCCTGAGTGGTCTCTGAAGCCATGTGTCTCACTCCTTGATTACGGAATTACGTGATTACACGGTACTCCTCTTACCTCTCAGGAGACCCCATTCCGGCCCCGAATTGCTTCGCTCACGGCGAACGCGTCAGCCGTCGGCGCCTGGCAGACGAAGCCCTCGCAGATGAACACCGCGACGGGCGACTCCGGGGTGCGCCGACCGGCCAGCAGCGGTACGCCGGGCGCATCCGGCTCACCCACCACCGACACCGCTCCGGGGCTCGTCCCCGCCCGGGCGACGGCAGCCAATTCGTCCCGCGCAGGCCCAGCTGGACCGGCCACGGCGATCTCGAGCGGGCCGGCCAGCACCGCCTCCGCGGTCGCTGCCGCAGAACCTGCAGCCCGCGGCGCCCTAGCGATGATCGGGGCGATCCGGGACAGCGCCGCCTCGCCCAGCCCCCGTGGTTGTGGATTTCCGGTCAGCGCGGCATGGGTGATCAGTGCATCGCTGGCCGCCGCGGCGCCGGCAGGCGTGGGACCGTCGGTCGGATCCTGCGGACGGCGAATGAGCGTCTCGCCATCCGCCGGGGTATCGAAAAAGCTTCCGGATCCGTCGGAGAAGCGAGTTGGCAGGGCGTCGAGCAACTCCCCGGCCGCAGCAAGCCACCGACCATCGGCGCTCGCCTGATGCAGGGCCAGCAGGCCGCGGGCCAGCTCGGCATAGTCCTCGAGCACGCCGCCGTGCCGTCCGACGACCCCGTCGCGCGAGACTCGGCGCAACTTGCCGTCCACGAGATGGACTCTCAGCACCAACTCCGCTGCTGCCTCAGCGGCAGCCAGACTCTGGGCCGAGCCGGTCAACATCGCGTGCTCGGCCAACGCCGCGATGGCCAGACCGTTCCATGCGGCGACCACCTTGTCGTCGCGGGCGGGTTGCGGGCGCCGGCCACGCGCGTCCAGCAATCTGGCGCGGACGTCGGCCCAGCGTTGCGGGTCGTCGGGATCGGCGAGCAGCTGCAGCACAGAGGCACGGGCTTCGAACGTTCCCTCGGGGGTCACGTGGAACAGATTTGCTGCCCACGCGCCGTCGCTGGCCCCGAGAATCTCCGTGAGCTGATTGGGTGTCCACACATATGTCAACCCCTCCACGCCATCGGTGTCTGCGTCCAGCGCAGAGGCGAAGCCGCCCTCCGGTGTGCCCAGATCGCGGATCAGGAAGGCGGCTGTGTCGTCGGCGACTCGTCGAGCCAACTCCGAACCGGTCTCCCGCCAGAGGTGCAGGTAGGCGGACAGCAACAGCGCGTTGTCGTAGAGCATCTTCTCGAAGTGCGGCACGACCCACTGGCCGTCAACCGAGTAACGTGCGAATCCGCCGGCCAGTTGGTCGTACATCCCGCCCCGGGCCATCCGCTCGCAGGTCGTCTCGACCATGGCCAGGGCCGTGCGGTCCTCGGTTCGGGCGTAGTGCCGCAACAAGAACTCCAGCACCATCGACGGGGGGAACTTCGGTGCCCGGTCGAACCCGCCGTGCTCCGGGTCGAAGCTGTTCCAGAGGATTTCGACTGCCGCCCCCAGAACGTCTGCGTCGGGCGTGATCGGTTCCCCGAACGAGCGCGGAGTACGCAGTTGCTCGACCACCCGTTGCCCAGACGTCAGCACGTCGGCTCGACCGTTCTTCCAAACGTTGGTAACGGCGTCCAGGAGCTGGCCGAAGGACGGCATTCCACGAGCCGGTACGGGCGGAAAGTACGTCCCGCAGTAGAAGGGCGCGCCCTCGGGAGTCATGAATACCGTCATCGGCCAGCCGCCGTGCCCGGTCATCGTCTGAGTCGCCTCCATATAGACCGAGTCGACGTCCGGGCGCTCTTCACGGTCGACCTTGATGCAGACGAAATTGGCGTTCATTGCCTCGGCGGTGTCCGGGTCCTCGAAGGACTCATGCGCCATCACGTGGCACCAGTGACAGGCCGCGTACCCCACCGAGAGCAGGATCGGCACATCCCGCTCGCGCGCGGTGGCGAAGGCTTCCTCGCCCCATTCGACCCAGTCCACTGGGTTGTCAGCATGCTGGAGCAGGTACGGCGAGGACGAATTGGCGAGCGCGTTGGGCATCAACCCATCGTGCCAGGCAGCCTAGTCAGCCAGGCGTCGATACCGACCGTCGAAGGCGACTACCCATGTTGCGCCGTCGTCGTCCGAGGTCTCCCAGAACTGGCGCACCTCATCGCTGCTGGCTGATGGCGTCCAGGTGATCCGATGTCGGTCCGCAGGGGTTGCCGGGTCGGCCTTGGGTGCGCTGCCTTCGAGCACCATCTGGCCGTCACGCGAGGCACCGGGGTCAAGCGGCCTTGTGACCGGTTGCTGCGGTCACCCCGCCAAGCGTGAGAAAGGTGAGCCCGACGCCCACCCGGGCGCGCGGCAGCGCTCGGGGGTGTCGAGCGAGCAGATCGCCGATCACCCCAACGGACAGCCCGTATCCCACGTCGAGCACGGAACCGATGATCACGAACAGGGCGCCGAGCACCAGCACTTGCGTCGCCAGTGGGCCGGCTTCGGGGTGCAGGAACTGCGGAAAGAACGCCAAGAAGAACAACGCGACCTTGGGGTTCGTGATCCCGACGGCGAACCCCTGCCGCCAGCTACGCCATGCCCCAGACGTGGTCGGTGCGGCCAACCCCGGGACGGTCGCCTCGACAAGTGGCTCATCCCGTTTCCTGATCGTGGAGATGCCCAGCCAGATCAGGTAGGCCGCTCCCACGTAGCGAACGATCGCCAACGCCGCCCCAGACGCGGCGAGCACGGCGGTCAGTCCAAGTGCGGTAGCGACGACGTACACCGCACTCGCGGATTCAACGCCGAGTGCGGAGTAGACGCCGACCCGACGTCCGCCGGCGATCCCGCGGGCAAGTAGGAAGAGCATTGCCGGTCCAGGCAGCAGGATAAGCAGCACGCTGGCCACCGCGAATGCGGCCAGAGTGGGACCTGAGGGCATAGCCCAAAGTAGCGTCACGCACCCACCGAATTTGGCCTGAGCAGGACCACCAACGAGTCAAGGCGGGCCAGATTGGCCGGTGCCACCGGTGAACGGATCACCTGGGTCACCGTGAAGCCGGCGCGAGCGGCCAACAGCCGAAGGGTGTACGGCGTGTAGTGCCAGATGTGCTCGGCCGGTTTCAGCGTCCACCAGCGCTGACGCAGCAGCCGGCTCGGCAATGAGGAGAAGTACGGCGTGGAGATCGCGAGGGTGCCCTCTACGGCGATCAGTTCACGGATCCGGCGGAGCACCGCCAACGGGTCCGGCACATGCTCGAGGGTGTCCCAGCCGCAGATCACGTCGAACTGACCGGTCAGGGGGGCGTCGACGAGTTGTCCGCAGTAAACATCTATCCCCTGCATCTGTGCGGCCCGTACGGCGGGCTTCGAGAGCTCGACACCCTGTACGTCGTAGCCGCGGGTTCGCGCGGCGTTGAGAAACAGCCCGTAGCCACAACCGAACTCGAGCAGGCGCTGACCCGCTGCCGGTGGGCGGTTGTCCTTGCGTTTCGAGCGGGCTTTCGCGATGAGGTTGAGCCGCCCCGTGGTCCAGATCCGCTGCAGGACCATCGCCGGGGACCAACGGGACTGATCGCCATAGACGCCGCCCTCGAAGTAGTCCACCTGGTCATAAAAACGGGACAGCGCAGCTTCCCGCAGCCGCGGGGAGACGAAGACCAATGTGCACCGGGTGCAACGCCGTACCCCATACGGCGGCAGCTCGTACATCGATGCCCCGACGTCACCACACAGGCAACAGGAGACTTGCTCGGTGTCCGCCGAGGTGAACACGAGGGGGGCGTCAGTCACCGTGGCAGGTTAGCCGCCGGTGCCTTGAGGGCTGCTGCGGTCGTCGCTGTTGGAGTCGTTGTCGTTTCGGGCAGGAACCCGTAGGTCGTCAGTGCGTCACGCACTCGCGTGCGGAGGTCTTCGGGTGGTACCGGCGCGCCCCTGGTCTCGGGGATCACGACGTAGCGCTCCGGGGCACGGGCAGCCTGGGCGAGCAATCCCTGTCGCAGGCCATCGACCTGGGCATCCACGTCATCGAGGACTGCGGTCAGGTGCGGTACGAGCCGACCGCTCCCCCAGCGCAGCGCGCGCATGCGTTCGGCGGTGTCCATGTCGTCGTCGAGGTCGCTGCGTGCCTGGACGTCGTCGTGGAAGCCGTCGCAGACGACGATTCCACCTCGATCGAGGACCGGACGGATCACCCGCGCCACATGTTCGGCATGTGCCGCTGCGTCGAGCAGGGCTTGGGCGGCCGGGCTCACGAAGGATTCCGATGAGCCGCTGTTGGTGGAGGCGAGCGCCCCGGACCGGCTCGCAGGTTCATCAACCCGAGCGGTCAGCACGACGTCGAGGTCGAGCTCGGCAAGCCATCGGGCGAGACCGGCGGCAACCCGAGTCCGCTCGGCGGGGTCGGGACCCTCGACAGCGATCATGAAACCGTGGTCGGGTGGCTCGTCAGCCAGTGGAGCGGCGCCGAACAGCTTGCGCACCGCACCCATGATGACGCCGCGCTGCCCGGGAGCGACCCGCTTGGCCACGTAGTAACTGACCCCGATGGCCAGAACTCCGGCGATCAGCAGAGTCAGACCCGGCCCGCTGAACGCCAGTTGGGCCTGCCCGATCGTGATGCGGTGACTGCCCAGAGAGCCTGCCAACAGCGGCCCGACTGCAACGGTGAGCAACAACATGATCCGCACCGAGGAGATCACGAACGCGAAGGTCCGCCCGCGTAACCGGTCTGCGACCTCGTAGCCGATCAGGGTGTATCCGACGATCCAGGACACTCCGGAGAAGAACCCCACGACGCCGGCCAAGGCCGCCGCGATCACGAACTCGCGCATGAGCGACATCACGACCAGGACCAGGCCGGCCAGGCCGAGCGACACGCCGAACAGCCGGCGTCGGGTCAGGCCGGGGACCAGGCGCGGTCCGAGCAGCATGCCGATGGCCAAGCCGCTGAACACCGTGCCGAACAGGACGCTGTAGCCGGCGGTGCCGGCATCCAGCGTGATCACCCAGAGCTGAGCCACACCTATGACGAAACCACCGGCCGCAAAGGCACCGAGGATGCCGACGAAGAGAGCCTTCATCAGTGCGTTGGAGCGCAGGAAGCTGACGCCCTCTTTGATCAGCTGCAGCAGACCAGCGCTTCTCTCGCGCTCGCCGGTGAACGCCGGGATCGCTCGCCGGGAGAAGAAAATGGTGGCCGCGCTGATCACGAACGAGAGGGAATTGAAGCCCAGCGCGATCAAGATGGGGACACTGGCTCCGCCCAGCGCCGATGCCAGTTCGGGGTCGACGTTGTCCGGATCGGCAAAGAAGCGACTGGCGGTGTTCAACAGCGCGAACAGCAGGGCCGCGACCGGGACCGCACCGTAGACCGACAGGAGCGACAGTTGGTTGGCCACGGCCAGCCGCTTACGCGGAACGATGTTGACCCACAGCGCCTGCTTGGCCGGCATCGTGAACAAGCCGACCGCCTCGATGAGGAACTGGGCGACGTAGAGCCAGATCAGCTCGTACCCGATCGCGATCGACAGGTAGAGGCCAGCTGCCAGGAGCTCGCCGATGACCACAGTCTTGCGCCGATCGAATCGGTCAGCCAACGCGCCGGCAAAGGCTCCGAAGACCAGGTCAGGGAGCAGCCGGGTGAGGATCACTCCTGAGATCGCGGTGCCCTGGATCGCTATGGACTTGTCGGCTGTGAGCTGCTGGGCCATCGCAGTGGTGGCCAGCAGCCCTAGCCAGTCGCCCAGGCTGGACAGCGCGATCGCCGCCCAGACTCGTCGGAAGACCGGGATGCGAAGCAACGCGACGAGCGAGTTGTCGCGCCGTGCGGCTCTCGCTGATCCGTTGATGGTGGGCACCTCGCTCCCTCAGATGGAGGGTAACGACGAAGAAAGCGACTTAGCGCGCGTCCGCACCTGGCGCGTCCGGCCGTTCAGGGCCACGGCCTCGCGAACGGGGCGGGTCATCCGATACGTCGAGCACCTCGCCCTCGAGGACCTCGCGGTCGGGATTCGCCTGGTCCTGCCGCCGTTCGACCGATGGCGTGGTGTCGGGGAACTCCAACGGGACGCGACGCAGGTGCGTCCGCATTGACCGGCCAAGCAGGAACACCGCGATCAGCAGGCTCAAGATCAGGAACAATCCGACGGGTCCAGCCTTGCCGACGTCTTCCTCAGCGGCGAGCCCGGCGGCAGCCACGAGTTGGCAGGTCATGCCGGTACGCTCTGCCGCAACCCGGCGAACAAGTCGTCCTCGGGCACCGGGCTGTCGACCAAGCTGCGCACCAACTCATAGTCCTCCGTGGGCCAGATCTCGCGCTGCAGATCCAACGGAATCGAGAACCAGCGGCCGTGCGGATCGACCTGGGTGGCATGTGCGATCAGGGCCTGATCACGAGTCTCGAACCAGTCAGCGCACGGAACGCGCGTCGTCACCCGGTCGGAGTTGTCGCGGCTCTCGTCCCAGCTCTCGAGCCATTCGGCGTACGGAGACTCGCCCCCCCGGGCCAGCAGTGCTTCGTGGATAGCCAGCAGACGTTCCCGGGTGAAAGTCATGTGAAAGTACAGCTTGCTGGGCTGCCACGGATCGCCCGTACCGGGATAGCACTCCGGATCACCAGCGGCATCGAAGGCCACCATCGACACTTCATGAGTCTTGATGTGGTCTGGGTGGGGATAGCCGCCCCTCTCGTCGTAGGTGATCACGACATGCGGGCGAAATGACCGGATCAGCGCCACCAGCGGCTCCGCCGCCTCCTCGGTGGGCACGAGGGCGAAGCAACCTTCGGGCAGATCAGGTAGTGGATCGCCCTCTGGCAAACCCGAGTCGACGAAGCCGAGCCACGCCTGAGAGACCCCGAGGATCTCGCGGGCGCGGTCCATCTCCGCTGCCCGGATGTTGGCTATGTCGGCCAGAACGTCCGGGCGGTCCATGGCCGGATTGAGGATCGATCCGCGCTCACCACCGGTACAGGTGACAACGAGAACGTCGACGCCCTCCCTGACGTAGCGGGCCATCGTGGCCGCGCCCTTGCTCGATTCGTCATCCGGATGCGCGTGTACGGCCATCAGGCGAAGCGAGGACCGGTCATCAGGCGGAAGGGAACTCACGCCTCTATCATGGCCAATGCCGCAATCCGTCGATGCGGCAGCCTCGGCACATCCGCGGTAGCGTCAGGGACTTACCCGCCGCGTCGCGCGGCCGCACCGCTGGCTGCCAGCACCCGACGCACCATCCGCGCGGCCCTGTGTACGTCTCAGCACTCGAGGAGTCCCACCGTGTCCAGCGCCACCGTAGAGCCCAGTTCTGCACCAACCACCTGGTTGACGCAGGATGCCTACGACCGACTTCGTGCGGAACTCGACAAGCTCATCGCCGCTCGGCCGGCCATGAGCGCGGAGATCAACGCCCGCCGCCAAGAGGGTGACCTCAAGGAGAACGGTGGCTATCACGCGGCCAAGGAGGAGCAGGGCAAGGCGGAGGCGCGGATCCTCCAGCTCAGCGACATCCTGCGCGGCGCCGAGGTCGGCGACCCGCCCGACCATGCTGAGTCGGCCGCCCTCGGGACAGTCGTGACCGTGCGCTTCGTGGGCGACGACGACACCGAGAAGTTCCTCCTCGGTTCCCGCGAGATCAGCGGCACCACCGACCTGACGGTTTACTCACCGGAATCGGCCCTGGGCAAGGCGATCATCGATAAGAAGGTCGGCCAGAGCGTGACCTACGCCGCTCCGAACGGCAACGAGGTCGAGGTCGAGATCATCGCGCTGGAGATCTTCCGGATCTAGTTGCGTCAGCTCGTCTCACCGCCGGCCGGCCGCTGCTGGCTGAGAGTTGACAAGGCCTGGACGGTCGCCCTCGCCCGAGCCGGCACCGGACCCGCGTGGTCATGCTGCGATCCGATCAGGTACCGACCCGCGATGGTGGCCAGGTACAGCAGACCGACGGCTTCCTGCTGGGTCGGGCGGGCGTACTCGCGGGCGGTCGGCAACTCCAGGGCACGCAGAATGGTCCGGTCGGTGAATCCCTCCGTGCGGGCCAGAGCGCTCAGGACGTAGTGGATTCGGTCCATACCAACGGGAACCC
Source organism: Actinomycetota bacterium (assembly GCA_030860025.1). Taxonomy (GTDB): domain Bacteria; phylum Actinomycetota; class Actinomycetes; order Mycobacteriales; family Geodermatophilaceae; genus JACCQS01. The sequence goes on along the minus strand of JALZIX010000189.1, from coordinate 1,507 downwards.
CGGTGTCGAATCGCTCCCAGTCCCACAACTGCACTCGCCGACGCCGCCACGCCATGTTCCATGGCGTCCAGTCACCGTGCCAGGCCGCGAAGTCGAGCACCGTGTGCGCGTGACGCTCCGCAATCCGGTCCAGGGCAGCCGCGTAGGTGGCGGCAGCCTCAGCATCGGCCAGCTGTGTGACGCCCGCTCGCAGTCGCTCGAGGTGGCCCGAATAGGCAACCAACTGGTCGCCTTCGTGGAACACCCTGGCCAACTCTCGCATTGCCCTGGCCGGCGGAACGGTGACCGGGCGCCGTACTGCGGGGCGGGCGCTGACCGGCAAGGTGGACATGACGAGAACTTCGAACGAGCGCCAGGAACCGAGAGAGATCAGCGTCGGAACCGTGAGCAAGGACCAGCACCGGGCCCCTACGCCACGCAATGCGCGCGCCTCCACTTTGACCAGATCGCGAGTGAGCGGGGTGTCGCCGATTTTCACGAAGGCTAGGCAGCGTCCTTCGGCGTTGAACGCCTCGAGCACCGGCTTCTGGTTGGCCCTGACCTGTCCGATGCCGAGACTGACTACGACCTCCTCCCCCAACACGCCCGAGAGGTAGGTCTCGATCGAGTCAGGAGCCGCTTCGCGCTCGGCTAGGGCGATCCGGTGGGCGAGCAACCGCTCCGCTCCGACCCGCAGACCGCCGGCAGCGATGACCCGGCGTATTCGATCCTTGAGCGGGAGATAGTGGTTGAACCGCATGAGGGCTGCCGCCGAGGCGCGACGATGCCCGGCAGGCACCAAGAGCCTCGGGTCATCGGCATTGGGGACATAGATCAATTCCTTGGGTCCGGGGGCGCGCCGGCCAGGGACAAGGGAGACCCGCGCGGTTGGCCAGAGACTCGCCACGGTGTCGAGCAGCGGGTGCCCCGCCCAGCCCCCGGGAACCTCGACTGTCATGCCAACACTTTCGCACTCAGCTTCGCGCTCGTGGGGACCTGGGCCGACCTGTGGAAAGTGTCAAACTTTTTCCCAGCCAGGCAGTGGACCCCGGCGCGCCCGGCTCCCTCGCTAGTGGCTGGGAATGCTTGCCTGAAGCAATCCAGCGGTGCGATATCGGACGTGCGCCGTGAGGGCGATGTTGGTTGAGGTACGAACGATGTCCGGATGGGCGACGAGTCGGTCGATGACCCGCTGCAGATCTTCGTGCGAGCGCGCCACGATCCTGGCCAACATGTCGGCATCTCCGGTGATCGTGTGCACTTCCAGCACTTCGTCGATCCCGGCCAGGTGCTCGGCCACGATCGGACCGCGGCCCTGGCGGATCTGAACGGTGGCGAATGCCATCACGGTGAAGCCCAGAGCCGCGGGGTTGATTTCCGGCCCGAAGCCGATGATCACGCCGGTCCGCTGCAGTCGGTCCAACCGCGCCTGCACCGTCCCGCGCGCGACGCCGAGCCGCCGGGATGCCTCGAGGACGCCGATCCTCGGCTCTTTGGTGAGCAGCACAATCAGCCGCGCATCCAGACC
>JALZIX010000122.1 GCA_030860025.1 Actinomycetota bacterium | reverse complement strand
TCACCAACAACCCCGTGACCGCGACGGGTACGGCCGGGTCCGATCGCTGGTCGGTATTTCTACTCATCTCGATTGGGTAGCCGGCCGCATCCGCTGGCGCTGCGCTGCTGCAACGGTCTAGCCATGCACACCTCCACACCGGTATTCACCGTCCCCTGCCCGACCTGCGCTACACCGGTGGCGGGCTGGAGTGGTCCGGGACCAGCCTGCCCCAGCTGCGGGCTTCCGGCTGCCGGGCATGCGGGCTACGTGGTCGCGAGGATCGACAGCACCCTCCGGGAGTTCCTAGCCGAGCGCGACCGATTGCTGCAGTCGATCGCCGCCGGCAATCAACCAGCGCCAGGCGTTGCCGCACAGATCCACCCCATGCCGGTCCGGGCTCCCGTCACTTCTCCAGCCCGACCGACCCCCCCGAGCCGTCGGCTGAGTCCACAGCAGATGTTGCTGGGAACCGGGGCGGTACTGCTCGTCAGCGCGGCAATCGCCTTCACCGCAGTCGCCTGGGAAGGTCTGAATCTGGCCGCGCAAGGCGCGATTCTGCTGGTGCTCACTGCGATTGTCTGCACCTCTTCTGTGTCCGCAGCCCGACGCGGGCTGCGCACGACCGGCGAAGCCCTCGCGATGGCCGGGCTAGGCCTGACTGTGGTCGACCTGGTCGGCGCCCGTGTGAAGGGTTTGGCCGGACTCGACGACATACCGATGCGCGCACACGTAGCTCTCACACTGGGGGTTGTCGTGGTCCTGGGACTTACCCTGAGCAGGTTCGCCCCCACCACCAGGACATGGCCGACGGGCGCGCTCGTCGCGGCCCAGCCACTGGCCTTCCTCGCTCTGCCGGAATCGACGCGCACCCCAGTCCCATTGGTGGCCACGTGCTTGCTGGTAACCATCGTCAACGTCGCTGGGACTCGCCGCATCAAGGGAGCGCCAGCGTGGGCCGCGATCTCTTTCGCCGCGCTCTGGTGGACCGTCGCGACGATCCTGGGCGCAACAGCGGCGTGGTCGGAGACCGCCGCGGAGTCCGTGCTGTCCACCATGCTGGTCGGCGCAGCCGGTGGCCTCGCCGTTATAGCGGTCCGGTCGTTATCGCTGCACCGATTCGCCTGGCTCGTCCCAATACTCGACCTGTTCGTCATCGTCGCCGGTGCGCTGGCATTGGCTGGAACGCTGCAGCAAGCCGACGTACCTGGGATCTGGACGACCGGCGTCCTCGGCCTGGCCCTCCTCACCGCCGCGTCCCTCCTCGGCGCACCCCGGGGGCGTCTCCGGTGCCGGTGGCGGGTGCCGTCCATGGTGGCCGGGGCCCTGCTGTCCGCAGTGGCGCTGACGCAGCTTCTCGCCGGTCAGCACTGGGTTGAGGCTGCCGGGCTTGCCGCTCTCGGCGCGTTCTGCAGCGCTGGCGTCGCAGTTGTCAATCGCAGCATCCGCGTCCCCGCGGCGGTACTCACCGCGGCGCTGCTCGCCGCTTCGATCCTGTTACTGGTGGCCGACGGCCTCGCCGCGGAGCGGGCCGGATGGCTCCTCGCCCTACTGGGCGCCAGCACGCTGGGGGTGGCCTGTGTCCGGGTCGGACAACGCGAAGGACGCCCGCTGGCTGTTACCTCAACCATGATCGGGCTCGCCGCAGTCACATCGACTGCAAGCACGCTCGCCTGGGGCCAATTGGCGCTCCAGATGTCCCTCGTCGGGGCCGGCCTGCTCGCCTATGGGCGAGTCTCCGGGGCGCGTCCCGTGCTGCTTCTGGGCATCGCTGATCTCGTACTGGCCGCCTGGATCGGCGCCGCCGGGCACTCCGTGACTACCCCGGAGGTCTACACCCTGCCCGCCGTCGCCGCACTGCTGCTCGCCGCGGGCCGCGGATTGTCGACCGCACCGTCCTGGACCGTCTGGGGAGCGCCGCTGTTGGTCGGACTAGTGCCGTCGACCATCGTCCTACTCGATCACTCAGCAGCGCTCCGACTGGTCCTCGTCGTGACGGTCGCGACCGTCTGCGCTGTCCTCGGCACGCTGACGCACCGACAGGCTCCGTTCCTGATCGGCTTGGCCGTCCTGCTCACCCTCGCGGTGTCCGAGCTCGGGCCATACGCCGCGTTGGTGCCCGGCTGGTTGTCGCTGGGCACGGCGGGGATCATCCTGCTCGGCCTCGGCGCTACCTACGAACGCCGGCTCAGGCAGACGCGCGAAGCCATCGCGTGGGTCAGCGGCTTGCGTTGACTCAGAGGGGGCGAGGGTCAGATCCTGAAACCGAGGGCGCGCAACTGCTCGCGGCCGTCGTCGGTGATCTTCTCCGGGCCCCACGGCGGCATCCAGACCCAGTTGACGGCGACGTCCTTGACCAGGCCCGGGCCAGGCCCGCCGGTCAGCGCCTGTCGCGTTTGATCCATGATCACGTCCGTCAGCGGACAGGCTGCTGACGTCAACGTCATGTCCAGGGTCGCCACATTTGCCTCGTCCACGGTGATCCCGTAGACCAGGCCCAGGTCGACGACGTTGATCCCGAGTTCAGGGTCCACGACATCACGCATGGCCTCCTCGACGTCATCGATCGAGGCAATCTCCGCAGTGCCGGCGGTTGGGTCCTGCTCGGTTGGCGCAGGCTGGGTGCTCTGCTCGGTCATGGGTTCTCCTTCTCGTGTGCTGCCAACGCCTGGGCGGTTGCATCCTTGAGCGCCATCCAGCTCATCAATGCGCATTTGATCCGGGAGGGGTATTTCGAGACGCCGGCGAAGGCGACCGCGTCCTCCAGTGAGTCCTCCAGCTTCTCGGCAACGGCTGGATCGCCCTTGCTCTGCATCAACGTGCGGAAGTCGTCGCCAGTGGCCAATGCCTGCGTGATGTCCTTGCCGTCCACCAACTCGTAGAGCACCGAGGCGGAGGCCTGGCTGATCGAACAGCCCATGCCTTCATAGGAGACGTCCTCGATCTCATTGCCGGCCAACCGGACCCGCAAGGTGATCTCGTCGCCGCACGTGGGGTTCACATGATGGACCTCGACGTCGTAGGGCTCCCGCAGACCACGGCCCTTGGGTCGCCGGTAGTGGTCCAGGATGATCTCCTGGTACATGGACTCGAGCTGCATCTACTGACCCGCTTCTGCGCTCTCGGGCGTACCGAAGAACCGCTGAACCTCACGGACCCCATCCAGCAGCGCCTGCACGTCCTGCGCCCCGTTGTAGATGTAGAAGGTGGCCCGCGTGGTGGCCGGCACTCCGAAGCGTCGTACGACCGGCCAGGCGCAGTGGTGCCCGACGCGTACGGCGATTCCCAAGTCGTCGAGGACCTGGCCCACGTCGTGTGGGTGGATGCCCTCGACGGTGAACGACACCGCTCCACCCCGCTCGACGCTGTCCGGCGGTCCGACGATCCGGACGCCGGGAATTGCTTGCAGCCCGACCAGGGCCAGCTCGGTCAGCGTGTGTTCATGCGCGGCGACTCTGTCCATGCCGAGTTCGGTCAGGTAGTCGCAGGCGGCGGCCAGCCCGATCGCCTGGGCAGCCATCGGCACACCGGCTTCGAAGCGTTGCGGCGGCGGGGCGAAGGTGGCTCGATCGATGTGCACAACCTCGATCATCGAGCCGCCGGTGAGGAAGGGCGGCAGCGCATCGAGCAGTTCGTAGCGCCCCCAGAAGACGCCGATCCCGGTGGGGCCCAACATCTTGTGCCCGGAGAAGACCAGGAAGTCGACGTCGAGGTCGACCACGTCCACGGCCGTGTGCGGCACCGACTGGGCCGCGTCGAGCATGACCAGCGCACCGACCTCGTGCGCGCGAGCGGCGATCTGTTTGACCGGGTTGACCGTTCCGAGAATGTTGGACTGGTGCACCAGCGCCACGACCTTGGTCCGCTCGTTGATCACTTCCTTCAGCGACTCCAGATCGATCCGGCCGTCGTCTGTCAGGGTCAGCCAGCGCAGGGTGGCTCCGGTGCGGATGCACAACTGCTGCCACGGGAGCAGGTTGGCGTGGTGCTCCATCTCCGTGACGACGATCTCGTCACCCGGGCCGACGACGAACCGTGCCGCCTCGGCCCCGGCGGTGGCGGCATTGCTCATGGCGTAGGCCAGCAGGTTGATGCCCTCGGTGGAGTTCTTTGTGAACACCACCTCGTTCTCGGCCGCCCCGATGAAGCTCGCGACGGTACGTCTGGCCGCCTCGTACAGGTCGGTGGCTTCCTCAGCGAGTTGGTGCGCGCCGCGGTGGACAGCCGCATTGTGGTTCTCATAGAAGTACCGCTCGGCGTCCAGCACCTGACGAGGCTTCTGCGAAGTCGCACCTGAGTCGAGGTAGACCAGCCGGCGACCGTCCCGGACCGTCCTGGCCAGGATCGGGAAGTCCTTGCAGATCAGCTCCGCATCCAGTGGGAGCGTGAGAGAGACGGTCATCGTGGGTCTCCTAGACCGCCGCAGCCGCCGAGGCCGCGCCGGTCGCACCGTAGGCCTGATAACCCTCGGCCTCCAGTTTGTCGGCAAGTTCCGGTCCGCCCTCCTCGGCGATCCGGCCGTCGACGAAGACGTGGACGAAGTCGGGCTTGATGTAGCGCAGGATTCGGGTGTAGTGGGTGATCAGTACGACTCCGACCTCGCCGGTTGCCCGGACGGCTTCCACACCTTCGGCGACGACGCGCAGCGCGTCGACATCGAGCCCGGAGTCGGTCTCGTCCAGGACGGCGATCCGTGGCTTGAGCAACTGCATCTGCAGGATCTCGTGGCGCTTCTTCTCCCCGCCGGAGAAGCCCTCGTTGACGTTGCGCTCGGCAAAGGCCGGGTCCATCTTCAGGCCGGACATGGTTTCGCGGACTTCCTTGACCCAGGTACGGAGCTTCGGCGCCTCGCCGCGGAGGGCGGTGGCCGCGGTACGCAGGAAGTTGGACACCGACACACCGGGGACCTCGACCGGGTACTGCATGGCCAGGAACAGCCCGGCGCGGGCCCGTGCATCGACGCTCATGTCAAGGACGTTCTCGCCGTCAAGGGTGATCGTCCCTGCGGTGACGGTGTACTTCGGGTGACCGGCGATGCTGTAGGCCAACGTCGACTTGCCAGAGCCGTTCGGCCCCATGATCGCGTGCGTCTCCCCAGCCCGGATGGTCAGGTCGACCCCTTTGAGGATCTCTTTGGTCTCCTCGCCATTCGCGCCGTCGCCGACGCTAACGTGCAGGCCGCGGATCTCCAGGACGGATCCGGCCGATCCGGCAGTGGGGCTGGTGCTGCTGGTGGTCACGAGGTGGCTTGCTCCTTCTGCTTCAGGACCGCTGTCTTGTCCGGCCAAGATGGTGGTGTCGCTTCGCGCGTTCCGGCGGAGAGATTCTGGCGTCCATTCGTCTGTCTGGTTGTCGTACTGACGTACACGACGCCGTCGCTGACCTGGACCTCGAAGACATCGACGGGCTCGGTCGCAGGTGGCCCGGTAGGTGCACCGCTGCGCAGGTCGAAGCGGGAGCCGTGCATCCAGCATTCGATGGTGCAGCCCTCGACCTCTCCCTCGGATAGGGCGACCTCGGCGTGCGAGCAGACGTCCTCGATCGCATACAGCTGCCCGTCACTTCGCACGATTGCCACGTCGACGTCGTCAAACTCGACCCGTAGCGCGCCAGTCTCGGGGAGGTCACGCAACTCGCAGGCTCGACGAGAGCCCTCTGGCGGACTTTCTCCGGAGAATGTGCGGTCTGCGGCTTCGCTGACGTGACTTTCTCCGGAAGATGTGCGGTCTGGCTTGCTCATAGGACGCCCGCGGCTGACAGCCGGGCCTCGATGCGACCCATGAGGCGTTCCTGCAACTCCGGCTCCCCCATCCGACCGATCAGGTCGGCGAAGAAGCCGCGCACGACCAGGCGGCGCGCCTCGTCTGCGGGGATCCCGCGGGAGCGCAGATAGAACAATTGCTCGTCGTCGAACCGCCCGGTGGCACTCGCGTGACCGGCACCGATGATCTGCCCCGTCTCGATCTCCAGGTTCGGGATCGAGTCGGCGCGGGCACCCTCGGACAGGACCAGGTTGCGGTTGATCTCGTAGGTATCGGTGCCCTCGGCGGTGGCACCGATGAAAACGTCACCGACCCAGACAGTGCGAGCGCTTGCGCCTTGCAGGGCACCCTTGTAGGAGACCCGGCTGCGGCAATTCGGTGGCTGGTGCTCGATGAACAGCCGGTGCTCCAGGTGCTGTCCGGCGTCGGCGAAGTAGAGGCCGTTCAGCTCGGCGTCACCGCCGGGCCCGTCGAAGTCCACCGTCTCGACGATGCGCACGACCGAACCGCCGAGGCTGACCTGCATCGACTTGTACCGGGCATCGCGCCCCACCCGGGTTGCGACGTGCGCTGAGTGCAAGGAGTCGTCGGTCCAGTCCTGAACGTGCACCAGCTCAAGAGAGGCACCGTCACCGACCAGCACAGACACGTTCGCCGCATAGCGCGCGCTACCGGCGTGATCGAGCACGACCCGAGCGGTGGCCTGTTCACCGACCTCGACCACGATGTTGCCCCAGACGAGAGCTTCCGCGTCGGTACCGGACAGCCGGATGACGACTCCATCCGGCAGCTCGGCCGCCTTGGGTATCCGGATGACAACCGCACCACCGGAATTCCGGCGGGCCAGCTCCGAGAGGAAGTCGACCGGGCCGGGTACGCCGTCCAATGCCGGATCGTCGGCCTCGACAGTCACCAGCTCCACGCCGTCCGGAAGCCGGCTGTCCCAGGACAGATGCGCGTCCGATGGCGTGCCCGCGAGCAGCGGCCGGAGCCGCCGCATCGGGCTGAAGCGCCAGTTCTCCTCGCTACCCGTGGGGGCAGCAAAGGTCGCGGTGTCCACGCCTTGAGTCCCTACTTCGGTGTCGGGTGAGTCGGCGATCTGCTGTGGGTCGGCGATACCAGCCGCCATCAGCCCACCGCCCCTTCCATCTGCAACTCGATGAGCCGGTTGAGTTCAAGGGCGTATTCCATCGGAAGTTCCCGGGCGATCGGCTCGACGAAGCCACGGACCACCATGGCCATGGCTTCGTCCTCGGTCAGTCCACGGCTCATCAGGTAGAACAGCTGGTCATCGCTGACCCTGCTGACCGTCGCCTCATGACCCATCGAGACGTCGTCCTCACGGACATCGACGTACGGATAGGTGTCGGACCGGCTGATCGAGTCGACCAGGAGTGCGTCGCACTTGACCGTCGAGCGGGAACCGTGCGCCCCTTCGTCGATCTGGACGAGACCGCGATAGGAGGTACGGCCACCGCCGCGGGCCACCGACTTGGACACGATGGTCGAGGACGTGTTGGGGGCCGCGTGCACCATCTTCGCGCCCGCGTCCTGGTGCTGTCCCTCGCCGGCGAAGGCGACCGAGAGCACCTCGCCCTTGGCGTGTTCGCCGGTCATCCAGACTGCCGGGTATTTCATCGTGACCTTGGAGCCGATGTTGCCGTCGATCCACTCCATCGTCGCGCCCTCGTGGGCCACCGCGCGCTTGGTAACGAGGTTGTAGACGTTGTTCGACCAGTTCTGGATGGTCGTGTACCGGCAGCGGGCGTTCTTCTTCACGATGATCTCGACCACCGCGGAGTGCAGCGAGTCGCTGGAGTAGATCGGCGCCGTGCAGCCCTCGACGTAGTGCACATACGCGCCCTCGTCGACGATGATCAGCGTGCGCTCGAACTGGCCCATGTTCTCGGTGTTGATCCGGAAGTAGGCCTGCAGCGGGATGTCGACGTGCACGCCCGGCGGAACGTAGATGAACGAGCCACCCGACCAAACCGATGTGTTGAGGGCGGCGAACTTGTTGTCGCCCACCGGAATTACCGATCCGAAGTACTCCTTGAAGATGTCCTCGTGCTCACGCAGTCCGGTGTCGGTGTCGAGGAACAGAACGCCCTGCTCCTCCAGGTCCTCGCGGATCTGGTGGTAAACCACTTCTGACTCATATTGCGCCGCGACGCCGGAGACCAGGCGCTGCTTCTCGGCCTCGGGGATGCCAAGCTTGTCGTAGGTGTTCTTGATGTCGGCCGGGAGGTCGTCCCAGCTTGCGGCCTGCTTCTCGGTGGAGCGGACGAAGTACTTGATGTTCTGGAAGTCGATCCCGGACAGGTCCGAACCCCAGGACGGCATCGGCTTCTTGTCGAACAACTTCAGGCCCTTCAGCCGGCGCTCCAGCATCCACTCGGGTTCGTTCTTCAACCCGGAGATGTTGCGCACCACAGCTTCGGAGATTCCCCGCGCGGCCGTGGCACCGGCGAGATCGGAGTCGGCCCAGCCGAACTTGTACCGGCCGAGCGCATCGATCTGCTCGTCCTGGGTCAGCGGAGTCGTCGTTGTCATGCGGGGTCCCTCCCGTTGGACACTTCTGGGGCGCTGCTTCGTGGGGCTGGGCTGAGGTGCAGGTCCTCGGTGGGGTGCTGGGCATGACCGTGGTGCGCTTCCGAGATGGCGGCGGACGGGATGTTCGTCGTACAGACGGAGTCGCCCCGGGCAATCGTGGCCAGGCGTTGGACATGGGTGCCGACCAGTCGGCTGATCACTGCGGTCTCGGCCTCGCACAACTGAGGGAACTCGGCCGCGACGTGCGCAACCGGACAGTGGTGCTGACAGAGTTGGCCGCCGCCGGCCAGGCCCGAAGCGGTGGCGGCGTAACCCTCCCGGGACAGCGCACCCGCCAGCGCCCGGGCCCGGTCGAACCGGTCGGGCCCGGCAGTGCCGACTGCCTGGGTGCAGCGCTCCTCGAGCCCGGCGAGTTGCTCCTGAGCGAACGCGGTGACCGCCTCGGCGCCTCCGCTGCGCGCCAGATGGCGCAACGCGGCCACGGCTAGGTCGTCGTAGGCATGTGGGAACCGCTCGCGCCCGGCGGTGGTGAGGGCGAACTCGCGGGCCGGACGGCCACGTCCGCGGCTGGCCTTGTGCGGCGCTGTATGGCCTTCGATCCTGCCCTGGGCTTCGAGTGCATCGAGGTGTCGACGCACGGCGGCAGCCGAGATTCCGAGCTTGGACGCGAGGTCGGCTGCACTCAGCGGACCTTCTCGCCAGAGGAGGTCGGCCACCCGGTCACGCGTGCGTCCGTCATCCGCACCGGTACGGCCCAGGTACGGGCGGGTCGGCGTGATCGTCCGTTCGGACGTCAGGACAGCGGATTCCACAACAACAGTGTGACGTATTTCGGTGAGGCCTTCCACCAAGGTCACCCTTACCCGACGTGGCTCTCGTCACTGACGCCGGGCCTAGGCTGAATCCATGCCCGACCAGTCACGAGGAAACCTGCCCTCGGAGAGCGAGGGCCGGCTCGTCGGAGTCCGGCTCTCCCGGATCACCCTGGTCAATCTGGTCGCCCAAGTCGGCATCGTGGTGACGGGCGGTGCGGTGCGGCTGACGGGTTCGGGTTTGGGCTGTCCGACGTTCCCCTCGTGCACTGAGGAGGACTTCTTCCCTACCCCGGAACTGGAGATCAACGGCGTCATCGAGTTCGCCAATCGGATGCTCACTGGCGTCGTAGGGCTGATCGCGCTGGTGACCGTCTTCACTGTGTGGAAGCTGGGCCGCCGCGACCTCCTGCCGGCGGCGGTCGGTGTCCTCCTCGGGATCGGCGCCCAAGCCGTGCTCGGCGGGATCACGGTTCTCACCGGACTCAACCCCTGGACCGTGGCCCTGCATTTCCTGGTCTCCATGGCCTTGATCTCCGTCGCCACCCGGTTGCACCTCCGGGCCCGGCATCCCGCTGTCGAACGAGCCCCCCTCCGGGGCGCCCGCCGCTGGTTGATCGTGGCCATTACCGGCGACCTGACCCTCGCCCTCGTGCTCGGCACCATCACGACGGGGAGCGGCCCACACAGCGGTGACCCCGAGGCCGGCCGTACTGGCCTCGACGTCGACCTGATGAGCCGGATCCACGCGGAATCTGTCTACCTGTTGATCGGTCTGACCATCGTGCTTGTCCTGCTGACTCGCGGCGGCTCGACCGTCGTGCACCGCGCTGCCGGCTGGGTGCTGGTTGCCGAAGTTGCCCAAGGAGTCATCGGCATCCTCCAGTATCTGACCGATCTACCCAGACCGCTGGTCTCGGCTCACATGCTGGGCGCCGCGTTGCTGGTCGTGGCCACCTCGTATCTCTGGTTCGTGGGCCTCGGACCTAGGCAATCCTCGCGTACACCGGCATCTGCGTTGGTCGACACTGCGTCATGATCTCGAGGTAGGACCCGCGGGACTGTATCGCCGGAGCGGAGGAATGCGATGAGCTGGTTTCGGCGCCGTCGGTCCACCGGCGGTCCGCAAAACGTGACTGAACGCCTGACCTCAGCGGGTCTCTTTCGGGTGGCCGGCGAGACGGTTCAGCTCACTGGTCGGGAGACGGTTCGACGCTGGCTGCGGGAGATGCGCCCATGACCGAGCGCGCGTGGCGCCCCGGTCGTCGGCTTGGGAATCAGCCGCTAGGGGACCAGGCGTCGTCGGACGGGCGGTAGCCGATCCGGTCCATGGTGTCGCGAAGATCCGCTTGGCGGTACCGGTTGGCCGAGACCCCGTTGGCTACGACGAATCCGGTGAGGTCGGCCTCCACCGAGGCCCGAAGCAGCTCGGCGCAGTCGCGGGGGCTCAACCAGGCGGCCAGGTCTCGAGGGGTGTCGAACTCGCCGGTCGGTGGCCGTTCGGCAAAGTAGCCGATCCGCAGCGCAACCACCGTCGTGCTCGAGGTCGCGGCCACCCAGCAGCCGAGCGCCTCAGCCCAGGCCTTCGTCGCGCCGTACAGATTCGCCGGGCGCGGCGGATCAGTCGTCCGCAGCTGTGTGCCAGCCGGATAACCGGACAGCGCCTGCAGGCTGCTGGCCAGAACCAGGCGGCGAACGCCGCAGTCGACCGCTGCCTGGGCAACGTGGTGCGCGCCGATCAGGTTCGCCGGCAGCAACGTGTCCCACGGCGCGTCCGGACGGGGATCGGCGGCCAGGTGGATGACCGCATCAGCGTCGTGGAAGGCCGCCCGGCATGCCTCGATGTCGGTGACGTCGAGAGCACTAACGGCACCGGGCCGCAAATCGGTGAGCTGAAGATCCCATCGCTGCGCGAGGAGCGGCGTCACGGTCTGGCCGATGGAACCGGGCAGCTCCGGTCATGACAACAATCCGTCGGGCGTCGGACATGGGAGGTGACGCTAGACCGAGCTGGTCAAAGATCGAGACTGACCGCGTGGCGTGGCTCGTACAGTCCGATCTCGGCACCGCTGGGCAACCGGATTCGTGTGCAGAAGCCGTAGCCCACATCGGCGACGGGGCTCGTCTTGACCCCCCGTGATCGCAGGTCGGCAACGGTCGTCGCGATGTCATCGCACATCAGGTGCAAGTCGCAATGAGCGTCTCCGTGCTGATGAACCCCCACCTCGGCCACCGGCGCCTTGTAGATCAGCCATCCATCGTCGGCTGGCCTCTGCTCGGTGTAGCGCCATCCCAAGACGTCGGTCAGGAACGCGCGATCGACCTCGGCGTCCGCGCTGTTGAACAGCATGTGCACACCCGTGATCATCAGTGGGCCCTCCCTCCCAGACCGAGCCACCGAGCTCGGTCGCAGTCCTAGGCTGACCTCCATGGTCGAGGTCGAAGGCAAAGAGAACATGTCGACGGACATCACGTCGTCCCCCGCGTGGGGGAGGTTGACGGGGCTTCCCAAGCCGGGGCACCTCAGAGAGCTCTTTGATGGAGATCCCGATCGTGGTCGGCGCTTCGTCCTGGACCTCGCCGGCCTGCGGGTCGACTTCGCGAAGCAACGGATCGACGACGACATCCTTGCGGCCCTGATAGATGTGGCCGCCTCCGCCGGTGTGGAGTCCCGCCGCGATGCGATGTTCGCCGGCGAGCACATCAACACAACCGAAGACCGGCCAGTCCTGCACGTCGCCCTCCGCGCGCCGGCCGGAACCACCATCACCGCCGACGGCACTGACGT
>JALZIX010000108.1 GCA_030860025.1 Actinomycetota bacterium | reverse complement strand
GCCCGCGGCGCCGCGGGCGCTCGTATTTGGACCCGCGGCGCCTGGACCGGAGTACCCCCCGGGTGATCATCCGGCCTTTGTGATCCTTGCCCGCGCATCGGAAGTGGCAAACCTGCGCCGTCCAGATGAACCGTTCTGCCGCACACCGCGAACGTGTTACACCATTCAACCAGTTTCCTGGAGGAATCATGCTCGGAAAGCTCGGCAAGACCATCGCTGTGACGGCAATGGCAGGTGGTTCGATCCTGTTCAGCGCTGGCGGCGCTTCGGCCGCTCATTGCGTGTCGCCCGACGGCACTTCCCCCGGCTTCTCCTATTTCGGTACCGATCACGTTCAGGAGTCAGACCACGCTGAGGGCGTCAACCCCGGGCACGGTGCCCTCGGTTCGCCGGGCGCGGAGAACTGCCGGGACATGACCGACCCGTCAGATCGGGCCCCCGGCCGGAACGGCTGATCGCTAGGTTCAGACCGGCGTGCCACAGCACGCCGATTGCCTTGCAGTACGTCGACGACGCCCCGCTCTCGATAAGAGGGCGGGGCCTCATCACGCAGGCATGCCTGACGGTCGGGAGTGCTCGTCGACTGCGCTCACTGGGCGGGCGCCGATGGTCAGTCCAGGTAGTCGCGCACTCGAAGCGCGTGAGCCCTATTAAGTCCGGACATTTGGACTTGAAGTTTGGTCCAAAAGGCTGGACCATATGTGTATGACCGAGGAGCGGTACACCGTCGAAGTTGAGATCACCGCGGCGAAGGCGCTGGCGAAAATTCAAAACCCGGCCCGGGCTCGGCTCCTCGCACGAATCACGTCACTCGCCATCGAGCCCCGACCAGACGGGGTAGTCAAACTGACAGGACTGGGCGCCTACCGTCTCCGGGTCGGGGACTACCGGATCGTCTACACAGTCGAGGACAGCATTCGCGTCGTTTCGGTCGTCCGAGTCTCGCACCGCAGCAACGTCTACCAGGAGAGGAAGTGAGCACCATGCCCGCCGTGATCCCCATCAGCGAAGCCAAGGGCCGCCTCGCCCAGGTCGTGCGCGACGCCGAGGAGCACGACGTGATCCTGCTGCGCCATGGCCGCCCCGCCGCAATGGTCATCGGCGCCGAACGGTACGACGCGATCAACGAAGAGCTCGAGGACCTGCGCGACCGCCTCGCCGTGTATGAGCGTGACCACGTCACCATCGGCATCGACAAGCTGATAGCCGAACTCGGAGAGGACTGACGGTGGTCACGTTCAAGCCGAACTCCGCGGGCATCAAGCAGGTTGAGGACTAATCAAGAGGAAGATCGCGCGGCGCCGCCATTGATCCGTTGCCTCGTTGGCGCGGGCGATGCCCTCATCGCCGAGCTGCCGGCAAGGGTCGCCAGGTGGTGATTCGGCCGTTGTCAGGGCCGCTTCTCCCGTTAACGCGACGTTCCAAGCCCGCCCGTCGATCTCAGTCCAGGTAGTCGCGTACTCCAACCGCCTGAACGCTATGCGACCCAACGGGATTAGCGGCTTCGGGACCAGCGCTGTGGCGTGAAATATCTTGGACTAGGGAGGGACAGCACTAGACATGACCGCTCAGTCGCCCATGCGGGTCATTTCTAGGGTGTATTCGAGGTGCCCGGCACCCTCGCCAAGGCATCCGGTCGTGTACGTGTCCGACCCAGATCCCGACAATGCCAATATCGGGCTTCCGCTGCCCGGGTCATAGGCGTCGATGGGTTGAAGCGACCCAGTGCGGGTGACGGTGATGGTTCCACCGGTCGAGCAGACAATTTCAACCGTGGGTGGTTCCGGGGTCCATACGCCGTCGGCGTAGGCATAACCAAACTGCAGGCCGGAACTAGAGTCGATCGTCACGTCACACGGTCCGGCCGGGCACGTTGAGGTGACCTGCCAGGTGACCTGCTCAATGTAGCCAACCTGATCGGGGGCGCTACCCTGCGCTGCCGTGTACGTGCGGGTCACTGCGTAGCTGCCGTGGAAGGCGGGAACCGGGGGTGCCGTGGGGGCGGCTTCGCTACCGGCTTCGGTGACCCCTTCCCCTTCGGCCGCGCTCTGGCGGGGGGCTGTTCGAGGTGAGTCGGTGTTGGTAACGATCACGGTGGTCGTGGCAGCGGCGGCGACGATGAGGACCAGCGCAACGAGGGCGGCGGCTAGGGGCATGCCGAGGACGCGGCGGCCGGTCCCGGCGGCAGTTCGAGCGGTCCCGGCCAGGGCGGTTGCGGTGGAGGCCGCGCCGTAGGCGGTGGCTGGCGCTGCTGTTGAACCGGCGCTGGCGCCGGCGGTGACCGTGGCTGCGGTGCCCGCCATGGTGGCGGTGGCCAGTCCGGCGACCGAGGCGCGGCTGAGCCAGGCCGGGCCGTAGCGGCGGGTGGCTGCGTCTTCGAGTTCGGCCAGGAAGGCGGCTGCGTCGGGTGGGCGTTGGGCCGGGTTCTTGGCCATCGCCCGGGCTAATAGGTCGGCCAGGTCCGGGCCGTGCTCGTCTAGGCGGGGGACCGGGGCGTTGAGGTGGGCGGCCAGCATGGCCGCGGAGTCGCCGGCGTAGGGGAGTCGGCCGGACAGCAGCAGGTAGAGCACCGCGGCGGCGGAGTAGACGTCGCTGCGGGTGGTCATCGGTGCGCCGGTGACGGCCTCGGGGCTGGAGAAGGCGGGGGTCCCGACCGAGGTCGCCGTACCGGGGGTGATCCCTTCCTGGGTGGGGGCGGCCAGGCCGAAGTCGAGGAGTTTGGAGGTCCCGGCGCGGTCGAGCAGGATGTTGGCCGGGCTGATGTCGCGGTGGACCAGGCCGCGGCTGTGGGCATGCGCCAGGCCGATCAGCCCGCCGCGCAGGACCCCGAGGCCCTGTTCTGGGGTCAGCCGCCCGTGCTGTTGCAAGACAGTGTCCAGTGGTGCGCCGTCGATCCATTCGGAGACCAGGTAGGCCCGGCCGGGCTCCTCCACGTAGTCCAGGACCCGGACCACATGCGGATCGTCCAGTCCGGCCAGCATCTGCGCCTCGGCGCGGAACCGGTCCAAGAACCCCGGTGCTTGCAACAGCGCCGGGCTGAGTTCCTTGATCGCCACCAGCCGGTCCAACTCGACCTGGCGGGCCTGCAACACGATCCCGGTCGAACCCTGAGCAACCCGGCCCAACACCTCGTACCCTGCGAAACCTGCCATCGCCGGCCCTCCCGCGTCAGCCGCACACTAAGACGCACCGGAGACGGCGTCTAGACGATCAGTTCCTGAGTTCGGTGAGTACGGGAAGAAAGCCGCTAACCGTCTGCTGCGATGGGTTCACCGATCACATCGGCTGCGCTAATCCGACGGACGCACGCCCATCGTGGGGTGTTGATGATGACGATCACTTGCCACCCAGTCCCAGCCGATCCAGGTGCGCTCGCAGTAGTCGGCCGCGACGTACTCGAGCAGCCCGTCAGGTCGGATCAGGGTCCAGGTCTTGCATCGGTCGGCCTCCCGGCGTGGTGCACGGCTCGACCCTCTAAGTCAGCTTGGCATAGACGCGAGGCGGTTAGTCGTGTACCTCTCGCGTCTCCGCGCAACATGACTCGCTGCACCCATCGGAGCAACTACTGCATGCCGGGACAGTGACCTGGGAACCTGGCCTCGTAGCAGGAACGCAGCAGCCTTCACCGCGCCATGCCTCACGACCTTCTCGTACCGCGACGGCCGCGATCACGAGCCCAGCGATCGGGTCGGCCCAGGACCAGCCAAGCGCCGCATTGAGTACCAGACCGATTAGTAGAACCGCGGACAGATAGGTACAGAGCAAGGTCTGGGTGCCATCGGCGACGACGGCATTGGAGCCCAGCTGTCGGCCGGTCCGCCGTTGCGCCAGAGACAGGAATGGCATCACAGCCAATGACGCGATCGCCAGCCCGATCCCGACTGGCGACGGGTCGGCCTCGCTACCTGTCCAGAGGGCGCGTACAGATTCGACTGTGACGTAGGCGGCGAGCGCGAAGAAGGAGATGGCGATCAGCCGTAGCGCCTGGCGCTCGCGAGTCTCGGGCAATGAGTGGCGAAACTGCCAGAGAATGATCAGCCCGCTGGAGACCTCGACGACGGAGTCCAGCCCGAACCCGACCAATGCGACCGAGCCGGCGACCAGGCCGGCACTGACCGCGATCACGGCCTCGAGCGTGTTGTAGGCGACCGACGTGGCGGCCAGTAGTTGCGCTCGCTTGCCCAGCCGTCGGCGGTCAGCTAAGGACAGCGGGTCGTATGTCGTGGCTGCGGTCATTCGGGTGCATCCTGGCCGTAGTTGGGGCACAGCGCGACGGCTTCACCGGTCGCGGCCAATACCCGCTCAGCCGCGGCGAGTAGATCGAACAGCTCCGGTCGGGCGAGGGAGAACATCGACGCTCTGCCTGTCGGACGTGAGGACACCAAGCCGCAATCGCGCAGGCAGGCCAGGTGCCCGCTGACCGTGGACTGCGCCAGTCCCAGGTGCTCGGTCAGATCGACAACCCGACTTTCCCCGAGAGCCAAGCGCCTGACGATCGCTAGCCGGGAAGGGTCCGCCAAGCTCCGGAACAGGCACACGGCAGCGGTTACGTTCTCCGGAGACTCCACTTGGTCAAGCTGATTCATCGCCACAGGGCGATGATAGCGCACCACCTATCATGCCCGCGGTGACCAGTGGTGACCCCGATCAGGAGCGCGTCGACACACCGGGCAGGGCGCACGGCCCAGGGGCCCACCATGGGTATAAGCACACTTCTCACGGTAGCCACCACCACCATCACGAGCATCCCGGTGGACTGAAGGGGCTCCTCGCCTCACTCGTTCGCCCGCACAGCCACGACGCCGTCGACTCGGTGGACTCCGCGATCGAGGCAAGCGCGGCAGGGATCCGAGCGGTCAAGATAAGCCTGGTCGTTCTGGGCCTCACCGCGATCGCTCAGCTGGTGGTTGTGCTGTTCACCGGCTCCACCGCGCTTCTGGCTGACACGATCCACAACTTCTCAGACGCCCTGACCG
The DNA here is from genome assembly GCA_030860025.1 of Actinomycetota bacterium. Lineage (GTDB taxonomy): Bacteria > Actinomycetota > Actinomycetes > Mycobacteriales > Geodermatophilaceae > JACCQS01. The sequence continues at coordinate 1,654 of JALZIX010000108.1, read as the reverse complement.
CGGTCCCGTTATGGATCGCGTTCCTGGTCGGCCGACGGGCAGCCACCCGGCGCTACACCTACGGATTCGGCAGGGCTGAAGACCTCGCGGGCGTCTTCATCGTCGCCATGATCGCCCTCTCTGCGGTCCTGGCTGGGTACGAGTCCATCCGGCGACTGATCGACCCGCAGCCGATCACCCATGCAGGGATCGTGCTGCTCGCCGGCTTCATCGGCTTTCTCGGCAACGAGTTCGTCGCGGTCTACCGCATCCGGATCGGCCGCCGAATCGGCTCAGCAGCCCTCATCGCCGACGGCCTGCACGCCCGCACCGACGGATTCACGTCACTGGCGGTGGTGGTTGCTGCCCTCGGCGTGATGGCGGGCTTCCCGCTGGCCGACCCGATCGTCGGACTCCTGATCACCGTGGCCATCCTGTTCGTCCTACGCCGGGCGGCCATCGACATCTACCGCCGTCTCATGGACGCCGTTGAACCAGAACTCCTTGAAGCCGCCGAGACCGCCCTCCGCGCCGTACCCGGCGTTCTGGCTGTCGATGAGCTTCGACTGCGCTGGACTGGCCACCGGCTCCGCGCCGAGACAGGACTGCTCGTCGGCGCCCAACTCGACATCATCACCGCGCACGACATCGCCGTTCAGGCCGAACACGACCTCATGCACGCCGTACCGCGGCTGATCGCAGCCACCGTTCACGTCAGCCCATTGGGCGACAAGGACCAAGACCACCACCAACTACTGGCCCACCACCTGCCCCGGTAGAAGCCGTATCAAGGAACCGGTGTCCACGGGCTTTAATGGCTCTCGTTCGTGACCTAGACGGCCACGTCCGGGAGTCGCACCCCTCGACCGGAACTTGTGACCTCACCAGACGTTCGGCGGGAGGTCGACGGCGATCCCATCGCGCCGGGAGTCGTCTGGATTCTCCTGGGGCTGACTCTTATGCGGCACCGGATGAGAACTATCGGGCCAGGTCCACCAGCGACGCACCCCTGGGCCGTGACCCCCTGCGCCCGCCCCCCAGGGGGTGGTTATCTCGCCGATACGATCTTTTTTTCGCACTTGGTGAACCGTGTTGGCTCGGGGGCCCGAATACAGGAGTACAGGCGCGGTCTCGCGCCAACTAATTCCTGGAGGCATCATGCTCGGAAAGCTCGCCAAGACCATCGCCATCACGGCTATGGCAGCTGGATCGGTACTGCTCAGCGCCGGTACCGCGTCCGCGGCGCACTGCACGGGGGTTACTGCAGAGGAGATGGCTCAGCCTGGCTTCTCCTACTTCGGCACCGACCATGTGCAGGAGACGGATCACAACGGTGATGCTCCCGGCTCGCCGGAGGGCAGGGGCCAGCACGACCCCACCGGGGCGAACGCGCCACTCGGTAACCCCGGAGCGTCCAACTGTGTAGAGACCACAGGAAGCCCGTCGGAGCGCGCTCCCGGCCAGAACCGCTAGAACCGTAGACCTTCCTCACAGCGGCGCCTGCCCCACGGGGGCGGGCGCCGCTTCGGTCACCTGCCGTAGCAAGATGCCACCCACCAAGTGTCGGCTGGCGCCGGGTTCGGCGAGATAGTCGAGCGGGTTGTGCCCCCCAGTTGGCGGTCGTTGATGATCGATAAACGGATCCCTGACCTAGCCTATTGACTCTCCGTATCGT
>JALZIX010000101.1 GCA_030860025.1 Actinomycetota bacterium | reverse complement strand
GCCCGGTCGTCACGATGCTGCAGCGGACTCGACGTCGTCATGGCGGAATTCTGGCCGCGACGATGCCGATCTAGCCAGAGCTTCGGTGATCTTGCGTTCTTGTGCTGCGTTCTTGTGCTGCCCGCCCGAAATTCGCCTCAAGTACGGACAACTGTCACCGCTGAGTTGAGATACTCCGGTCAGTGAAGGTCGTGCGCGTCATCAGTGTCCTCGAGGAGGGTGGCGCCCAGCTATCGGCGATGCGGCTGTCGCTCGGATTGCGCTCGGCTGGAATTCAGACCGTGCGCCTGCTCGCAGGGCAAGCCACGGCCGGTGGTCTCGCACTGGCTCGTCGCTACGGCGTCGACGTCGAGACCTTCCTCGACCCGGCACCGGGACAGGGTGCGTCGTTGCAGTGGCGCTACTGCCCTGACTTTGCGGCCTGGCTCGCCACGCGACTCGCTGATGCGGATCTGGTGCACGCACACATGGTCGGGGCGTGGATGGCCGCGGCACAGGTGATCCCGGACGGGGTGCCGTTGGTCGCCAGCGAGCACAACGCAATCACGTGGCCGGGCGGTGATTTCAGGGACCAGGCCGCAGCCGCCGCGGCACGGATCGACGCGTTCTTCGCCCACGGGCCGGCGGCCCGCCAGTTCGCCCTCGGCCTCGGACTGAACAAGGACCGGCTGCATGAGGGCCGCTCGGCGGTGGAGGGCACCGACGCCATGCCGCTGCCAGGTCTGGATACCCCGCGAGTCACATTCACCGGCCGGCTGCACCACGAAAAGGGTCCGGACGTACTCGTGGATGCCCTCGCCCTGACCAGCACACCCGTCACCGGGTACATCGTTGGCGACGGACCAGCCGCGGCCGACGTGGCTGCCCGCGTGCACGATCGCGGGCTGGATCGCTCGGTCCGACTCGTGGGATGGAGCAACGAACCGGCACGGTATGTGGCGGGCGCCGCCGTCCACGTGGTCCCCTCTCGAGAAGAGGCCTGGTCGCAGAGCGCCGTTGTCGGTTTGGGGCTCGGCGTCCCGGTCATCGGATCCGCCGTGGAGGGTTTACCAATCACTCTGGGCGAGGGCCGCGGAATCCTGGTACCCCCCGAGGAACCCGAAGCATTGGCGCACGCGATCGACGCGGTCGTCAGTGGCCGGTCGCGGCCCGATCCAGCACTGGGTTGTGCCTACGCCAATCGGTTTTCCGTCAAGGCGATCTCGGCGGCCTACGCTGACGTGTACGCCTCGCTGCAGGCGCCCCGAGCGGGGTGATCAATCTCCGTCGCGTGGCAGGTCCGCGACATCCCACCTGCCGCTGTGCCGACCCACGCGATAGTTGGAATCTCTACGAATGGCCCCGAACCCGCAAAGCCGAGGCAATCTGGTCGAATCGCTGCGGGTCCAAGACGGCACCTTCGCGGCGTACGGCGTGCTCGGCGAGCCGGATGATCCGGTCGACCCGGACCTCGCTCGGGCGGCGTTCCCGGTCCCACGGTCCGCTGCCGATGTCGACCCATACCTCATGCCGGTTGTCGTCTCCGTCGCTGAGGTCCATGTCCTTGCTCGTCAGCATCAAGACCAACAACCAAGGCCCATCACGGCCGACCACAAGCGCGGGTCGGTCCTTGCCACGGCTGTGGTCGTCCTCGTATGGGATCCAGCCCCAGACCACTTCGCCCGGATCTGGTTGACCATCAGGCTTCGGCGCGTAGCGGATGTCGAGGACGCCGACATAATCACCCGGATAACCGGGTTTCGGTGCTGGGATGCTCGAAGGGCGCGCCACCCGTCCCGGGCGCGATAGCACACGCGCAAACGATCTGGCGATCCGCAATCCGAGTCGGCCGGGGTCCACGGCAGGAGCCAACCAGGTCCGGCCATGGCCGAACTAGCATTTCGCACATGGTACTGAGCTGGACCCGTGAGCCCGCGCCGATCTGGGACGAAGCAAAGCAGCGTGTGCTCGCGGACCTCCCGGTCCAACTCCTGGGTCTCTCCGAGGTCAGCCAAGGCCAGCGACTGGCCGACGAATGGTGGCGGGTAGAGGACGCCGGGGACGTGGTCGGCTTCGGCCGGCTCGACGACACGTGGGGCGACGCGGAGATCCTGGTGGCAGTCGAACCCGACAGCCAGGGTCGGGGTGTCGGGTCCTACATCTTGGAGAATCTGGAAGCCGAAGCTAGTCGGCGCGGCTTGAACTACGTCTACAACGTGGTGCACGCCGAACACCCTGAGCACGAGGAGATCCGCGGCTGGTTCCTAGCTCGCGGCTTCGCTCCCGGAACCGAGGAAGAACTCCGCAAGCGGCTCAATCGGTGACCAGGAGGGCGGCGCCGATCGCGCCGCCGAGGTCGCCGAGTTCAGCCAAGAGCATGGCTGGCGGCCGCTCGTTCACGAACAGATGCGGCACCGTGGCGGCTCGCACCTCCTCGACGAATGGCTCGCCCAGACGGAGTCCGAGACCGCCGCCGATGATCACCGCCTCCAGGTCCAGGAGGTTCACTGCCGAACCGATGCCCGCGCCGAGTGCCCGGATGGCCCGCTTGATCAGCAGCGTGGCCAGTGGGTCCCCGCGATCCAGGGCGCGGGCGAACACTCCGCTGGTCAGCCGGGTCCTGCCTCGGCTCTCCATGATCTCGAAGAGCACGGTCTTACGCCCGGTACGCATAACGCGCCGGGCGGTAGCTTCCATCGCGCCGCGACCGGCATATGCCTCCACGCAGCCACGCCTGCCGCAGGGACAGCGGGCGCCACCGCGCCGGACTACCAAGTGCCCGAACTCCCCGGCTGCGCCCCTACCGACCCACGGCTTGCCGTCAAGGATCAATCCGCCGCCGACGCCCGTACCGCAGAACACCCCGAGGATCGACTGGTACGGCCGGCCAGCGCCGAGGCGGAACTCCGCCACTGTGGCGACGGTAACGTCGTTGCCCAGGAAAACTTCGGTCCCCAACAGATCTGCCAGTGCTGGGGCAAGCGGGTAACTGCCCGACCAACCGGGCAGATTTCCCGCGCCGCTGACCGTTCCGGTCTCGGCGTCGATCGCACCTGGTGACCCCACACCGACCCCCACCAGGTCCGCGGCGTCGACGCCGGCTGCCGCGCAAGCGTCAGCCAGCACCGCCACCATTGTGTCGGCCACGTCCTTTGGCTCGCCTTGGGTGGGCGTGGGGTTCCGGGCGGACCCGAGTACGGCATGGCCCTCGTCCATGACAATTGCCTGGACCTTGGTGCCACCCAGGTCTATCCCACCCCGCAATGCCCTCCCCCGTACCTGCGTCATGACCGGACTAGTGCCCCAAACTCGCTCGCGCTAACTTGCGGGGTGATGACAGCGACCAGGCACGGTGCGGCACCCCTTGGCCTCGAGGGTAAGCGACCATGAGCCTCACCATCGGCGTCGACATCGGCGGCACGAAGGTCGCAGCCGGGGTCGTCGACGAGTCCGGCACGCTGCTCGCGAACGCCCTTCGGGACACCCCCGCCGAAGACCCGGCCAAGACCGTCGAAGTGATCGCCGAGGTCATCGCTGAATTACGTGCCGCCCATGAGGTGGAGGCAATCGGGCTCGGCGCCGCGGGATTCATCGATGCCACGCGGTCGACCGTGGTGTTCGCGCCGAATCTGGCCTGGCGAAACCTTGCGCTGCGCGAGACCGTCGAGCAACAGTGCGGCCTGCCAGTTGTGGTGGAGAACGACGCGAATGCCGCGGCCTGGGGCGAGTCGCGTTTCGGGGCCGCTCGCAGCGTCGACTCGATGGTCATGCTGACCATCGGCACCGGAATAGGTGGCGGGGTAGTCCTCGACGGCGCGCTGTACCGCGGTATGAACGGAATGGCTGCTGAGATCGGCCACATGACCGTCGTGGCCGAGGGTCGCCGCTGCGGCTGCGGTAACCGAGGCTGTTGGGAGCGCTACGCGAGCGGGCGGGCCCTCGTACGGGAGGCTCGAGACCTCGCGGACGTCTACCCGGAGTACGCCTCGCGGATGCTGGAACTCGGCGACGGCGACCCGGAAGGCATCACCGGTCCTGAGGTGACCCAGGCAGCGAATGAGGGTGATCCGGCTGCTCTGGAGGCATTCGACTTCGTCGCCGACTGGCTCGGCCGGGGCATGGCCTCCCTTGCCGCTCTCCTGGACCCTGGGATGTTCGTCCTCGGGGGCGGAGTCTCGGATGCCGGAGAGCTCCTGCGCGGCCCCGCGGAGACGGCGTTCCTGTCCCGACTTACCGGACGCGCCTACCGGCATGCGCCGGCCATCGCCCTGGCGGAATTGGGTGGCGAGGCCGGAATCGTCGGTGCAGCTGACCTGGCCCGCCGCCGCTGACCGTCTCGCGGATGGTCCGAGTCTCGGTCGTGGCGATCCTGCTCATGGCCGGCTGCGCGCCTACTGGCGACAGCCCTTCCAGAACAGCAAGTGAGCCAGCCACGGCCACGCAGCACCAGTCCGCGGAGCACAGCCCGTCGGCCCCCGCAGTGACCGCGGCTCCGGACGCCTGTGCCCGATCAGCGCTGGCAGGGATGGATCTCGCGCACCGGGTCGGGCAGCTGCTCCTCGTTGGCGTACCGGTATCTGATCCGACCAGCGGGTACACCGCGCTTGCGCCGTACGCGGTCGGTGGCGTCTTCCTTGCCGGGCGCAGCAGTGCCGGGCTGGACACCGTCCAGGCCGCGGTGAACCTGCTCCAGGTCGAAGGTTTCGCTGCCACCGGCACCTTCCTGCACGTGGCCACCGATCAGGAGGGCGGGTTCGTGCAGGCGCTCAAGGGCCCCGGTTTCACGCTGATCCCCACTGCGGTCGCGCAGGGTGAACTGCCCCCGGTGGAGCTGTCACAGTTGAGCGCGCTGTGGGCCGCTGAGCTCCGGCGAGCCGGGATCACCCTGGATCTGGCTCCCGTCGCGGACACGGTTCCCGCCGGTACGGCGCCGAGCAACCCGCCGATCGGCGTCTCGCACCGCCAGTACGGCAGCGATCCGATGACGGTCGCGGCGGCAGTCAGCGCAGTAGTCGCGGCTTTGGAAGGGGTGAACGTGGGCGCCGTCGTCAAGCACTTCCCGGGACTCGGCCGGGTTCGGGCGAACACCGACACCTCCACCCAGGCCGTCGATGACCAGACCACCGTTGACGATCCGCTTTTGCAGCCGTTCGCGGCCGCCATCCAGGCCGGGGCGTCCGCGGTGATGATTTCCTCGGCGTCCTACCCGCAATTGGATCCGAACGAGCTGGCCCCCTTCTCCGCGGCCGTGATCACCAACCTGCTGCGTGGCCGGTTGGGTTACCACGGCGTCGTCGTCTCCGATGACTTCGGCCATGCAGCGGCAGTCCAGGACCGATCACCCGGCGAACGGGCAGTGGACTTCGTACGGGCTGGGGGTGATCTGATCCTGACCGTCTCCGGCGCCGATGTGGCTCCGATGACCGCCGCCCTGATCCAGGCCGCCGGCGATCCCGGGTTCGCAGCCCGGGTCGATGAAGCCGCCCTGAATGTCCTGATCGACAAACAGGAAGCGGGCTTACTCGTCTGCACCTGAGCCCGCGGAAGTTCTAGGCGGGAATTCGGGCCCGCTCGTAAGCGTCGATCTCGGCCAACAGCTCACGTTTGCCGGCTGCCCCGCGAAAGGACACCCGGACCGCGCTACGAGACAGATCGGCCAACTCCACCGAGGACAACCCGAAGTCGTGATGGGCGACCTCGTACTCATGGTTCAGCGTGGTGTCGAACATGCCCGGATCGTCGGAGTTCAGCGTGAGCGTCACCCCCGCTTCCCGAAGCACGCAGAAGGGATGGTCCTCGATCCGGGCGACGGCACGAGTACGCAAAT
>JALZIX010000092.1 GCA_030860025.1 Actinomycetota bacterium | reverse complement strand
CGCGAGGAGGTGCGCGCGCGCTGTGCCTTGGCCCGACGCTCGAATTCGGCGATCAGGGCACGCCGCTGATGGACCCCGAGGCCACCGACCCTGCGGTTGTCGGCAATGTCGAGGCGTTCCATGATGTGCGCGGCTCGCGTCTTGCCGACGCCGGGTAGCGCCTCCAGTAGGGCCGAGACGCGCATCTTGGTCACGGCCGGATCGCCACTGGCCGTCGAGCCGTCCAGCAACTCGGCCAGTCCGAGGTGGCCGCTGCGAAGCTTCGCGCGCAGTTCCGATCGGTCCTTGCGCGCCGCGGCCGCCTTGGCCAGCGCAGCGGCCCGCTGTTCGGCAGTAAGGGACGGCACCGGCACTCGTGCAACCTATCGACCCGCGGCCGGTCATATCGACCCGGCAACGAGCACCAGTCACCGTGCTGCGCAGAGAATCGGTTCGACCTGTACGTCGGGGGTTCTGCACACTGAGGCCGTGGCCCATGTCGACCTTTCCGGGATCCGGTTCGAGCTGCCCGATGGTCGCGTGCTGCTCGACGACGTCTCCTTCCGGGTGGGCGAGGGCGCCAAGGTCGCCCTGGTTGGCGCCAACGGCGCCGGCAAGACGACGCTGCTGCGGATCATCAGTGGAGACCTCACTCCGCACGCCGGAGCGGTCAGTCGCAGCGGCGGGCTCGCCTACATGCGGCAAATGGTCGAGCCGACAGCGAGTGAGCAGTCAGCGGTCGACGGGGACGCGGCTGGCTGGACCGTACGCGACCTGTTGCTGTCGGTAGCTCCCCCGCGCGTCCGGGCCGCGACCGAGGCCGTCGATGCCGCGGAGTTGATCCTGATGGAGCGCGAGGACGACGCCGTCCAACTGCGCTATGCCCATGCCCTGGCCGAGTACGGCGACGCCGGAGGGTACGAGCTCGAAGTCACCTGGGACGTCTGCACGACCGCCGCCATTGGCCTGCCGTACGAGAGCGTCAAGTGGCGGGCGTTGTCCACCCTGTCCGGTGGTGAGCGCAAACGGGTGGTCCTAGAGGCACTGCTGCGCGGCCCGGATGAGGTGCTCTTGCTCGATGAACCCGACAACTTCCTGGACGTACCGGGGAAGCGATGGCTCGAGGATCGGATTCGCGCATCGGCCAAAACCATCCTGTTCATCAGTCACGACCGGGAACTGATGGCCCGTACGGCCACCCGGATCGTCACCCTGGAGTTGCGGGCGGCCGGCAACTCGACGTGGACGCATCCCGGCGGTTTCGAGAGCTACCACCACGCCCGTACGGACCGCTTCGAACGCCTGGCGGAACAGCGCCGACGCTGGGACGAGGACCACGCCAAACTGAAGGCCCTCGTGCTGATGTACAAGGTCAAGGCCGCCTACAACGACAGCATGGCCAGCCGGTATCAGGCGGCGCAGACCCGGCTCCGGCGATTCGTGGACGAGGGGCCACCGGAGACCAGCCCGCGCGAGCAGGCCGTCCGGATGCGGCTGACCGGCGGACGGACCGGGAAGCGGGCGGTTGTGTGTACGGAGCTGGAACTTACCGGGCTCATGAATGCCTTCGACCTGGAAGTGTGGTTCGGCGAGCGGGTGGCCGTCCTCGGTTCCAACGGCTCCGGCAAGTCCCACTTCCTTCGGTTGCTCGCCGCCGGTGGCACCGATCCCGACGTAGATCATCAGCCAGTGGGCGAAATCCCTCCGAAACCGGTGCGGCACAGCGGAACTGCTCGGCTGGGAGCTCGCGTACGACCAGGCTGGTTCGTGCAGACGCATGAGCACCCCGAACTGGTCGGCCGCACATTGCTGGAAGTCCTGCACCGCGGCGACGAGCACCGCAGCGGACTCCCCCGCGACGGAGCGGCGCGCGTGCTGGATCGGTACGAACTTGCCGGCGCCGCCGAGCAGCGCTTCGACACCTTGTCCGGCGGGCAACAGGCCCGCTTCCAGATCCTGCTGCTGGAGCTGTCCGGCGCGACGCTGCTGTTGCTTGACGAACCGACTGACAATCTCGACGTTCAGTCGGCAGAAGCGCTGGAGGAGGGACTTGCCGCCTTCGAGGGCACCGTCATCGCAGTCACACATGACCGTTGGTTTGCCCGCAGCTTCGACCGTTTTCTGGTCTACGGAGCCGATGGGTCGGTCTACGAGTCGCCGGAACCGGTCTGGGACGAGGGCCGGGTCATCCGCACCCGCTAGGTCAAGATGGGGCGCATGTTCGAGGGGTTCACCGAGGAACGAATCGACACCGGGGACGGGGTGACCCTCCGGACACGGCATGGCGGAACCGGACCGCCGGTGGTGCTCTTGCACGGCCATCCGCGTACGCACACCACCTGGCACGCGGTGGCGCCGCTTCTGGTCGCCGCGGGGCACACGGTGGTGTGCCCAGATCTGCGCGGCTACGGGCTGTCCACGAAACCGCCGACGACCAACGACCACTCCGCGTACTCCAAACGGGCCATGGCCGGCGACGTGCTCAGTCTGATGCGAATCCTGGGATTCCAGCAGTTCGCGGTGGTCGGCCACGACCGCGGGAGTTACGTCGCGATGCGGCTCGCCCTCGACGCGCCGGAGTCGGTGACGAGGCTGGCTGTCCTGGACAGTGTGCCGATCGTCGAGGCGCTGGACCGCACCGACGCTGCCTTCGCCACGGCGTGGTGGCACTGGTTCTTCTTCGCCCAGCCGCACAAGCCGGAGCAGGCGATCCTTGCCGATCCGGATGCCTGGTACGGCGGTGACCCGGCACGGATGGGAGAGGAAAACCACGCCGACTATCGCCGCGCCATCCACGACCCGGCCACCGTTCACGCAATGCTCGAGGACTATCGCGCTGGGCTGGGCACCGATCGTG
>JALZIX010000027.1 GCA_030860025.1 Actinomycetota bacterium | reverse complement strand
CTGTTTCTGCCTTCGACCTGGGCCTGGTCCGAGGCGACGGGGTATTCGAGACGCTGCTCGTCCGCCATGGCGGCGTACGCGGGCTGTCTGCGCACTTGTCCCGGATGGTCATCTCGGCCGGCCGGCTGGACTTGGCAACCCCGGATCGGTCCGCCTGGGCCGCGCTGGCTGCGGCCATCGCAGACGGCTGGCCGCGGGAGGTGGAGGGCGTCCTGAGGCTCGTGATGACGCGCGGCCTGGACGGGCTGGGCGGTCCGCCGACCTGCTTGGCCACGCTTGCTCCGGTGCCGGAGGAGACGATCCGACAACGCCGCGACGGAGTGGGGATCCGCCTGTTGTCACTGGGCATCAGTTCGGCTGAGCGCGCGGATTCGCCGTGGTTGCTGGGTGGCGCGAAGACCCTGTCGTACGCGGTGAACCTCGCGGCCCTCCGACACGCCCAAACCGACGGCGCACAGGACGTCGTCTTCGTCTCGTCGGACGGGCTGGTGCTGGAGGGGCCGACCTCGACGGTCGTGTGGGCGTCCGGTGGCACGCTGCACACTCCGCCGACCGAGAACGGCATCCTGGCGGGTACGACACAGGCCGACCTGTTCGAGCACGCGGAGCATGCCGGCTGGACAACGGCGGTAGTGCCCACCATTCCGGCGGACCTCACCGCCGCCGATGCGGTCTGGCTGCTGTCGAGCGTCCGAGGAGCGGCGGCGGTCACCAGCCTGGACGGGATCGCGCGTGGGGATTGCGGCCTGACCCGAACCGTTCACGAGTTGCTCGATCTGCTCGACGGCTGACTAACGCAGGGCGAGTTCGGCTAACCGCTCTCCGATCAGCGGAGTGAACTTGAACCCGTGGCCGGAGAATCCGGCGGCAACCACGATCGGCCCGAACCGGTCGACGACGAAGTCCTCGGTCGGGGTGGTCGTGTAGAGGCAGGTTGTCTCGCTGATCGGCTCCGCGAGCACGCCAGGCAGCCACGTGGCCGCGTATCGACGGATCCGCGTGCGCACGGCTGGGTCGACGGCGAAGCTGCGTCTGTCTGGTTCGGGATCGCAGATCCGGCCGGTGTGATGTTCGCCCAGTTTGAGGCCGTCGCCGGGTGACTCGAGTCCGTACCAGATCGTGCGGCCGCGGTGCATGAAGGAGGGCCACGGGTTCCCTCCTGGCTGCTCCTGCAGCGGGGTGAAGTGCGTGACCGGCTCCTCGGTGATCTTCAGCGGCGGGAGCGGGATACCGAGCGGGCCGAGTAGGCGCTGCGCCCAAGCGCCAACAGCGACGACGCAAACCGGTGCGCAGAACTCCTTGTCGTCGGTACGGACGGCGACTCCGCCTGCGTCCGGCTCAATCGCGATAACTGGTGTACCGCATCGAATCTCGGCGCCGTGTGCAACCGCTGCGCGGTGCAGCGCCGCAACGGTGGCGTCGGCCCGCGTCCGTCCCGCGTCCGGCTGGGCAAGGACCGCGGTGTCGAAGCGCAGGCCCGGCCAACGCTCCGTGGCTGCCTCGGGTGTCAGGCGTTCGTGCAGCACGCCACAGGCGCGGTAGGCCGCGGCCAGTTCCTCGATGTCGGTCTGCGGCCCGTGGTCGAGCGCCCCGGTGATTTCGAGCAGGGTCTCACCGACGTCGGCTTCAAGCTCGCGCCACATCGGCAACGCCTGTTGCACCATCCGGACGTAGGTGGGATCGGCGTAGCCGTACCGGAAGATCCGTACCCCGCCATGGCTGGCGCCGTACGCATGCCCCGCCGCGAACCGCTCCAACAGCAGAATCGACCTGCCGCGTCGGGCAAGCTGCCAAGCGGCCGCGCTGCCCATGGCGCCGCCGCCGACGACGATGACGTCGTAACGGGAGTCCGCGAGCCTGGTCATGGGACGCCCACCATAGATAGCCGCGCCGCCGAAAGTCGGCTCAGAACGGTGGCGGGTCGTCGTCCGGCTGCGGGATGGCTGGGCGCGGCGGTTCGGTGGCGGCGGGTGCGGATAGGGCGGGGAGTAGGTCTTCGGGGGTGAGTGGCCATTCGGTGCCGGGTGGTCGGGTGGTTCTGGTGATGCCAGTGGGTGTGGTGATCCTCAGGGTGGCGTCGGCTTGGAGGTGGCGGGTCCAGGCGGGTGCTTGGTGTTTGAGCCGGTGGTGGGTGCGGCAGTAGGTGCACAGGTTGCACACGCCGGTCTTGCCGGCTGGCCAACGGTGGTGGTGGTCGAGGTCGGCGTGGACGGCTTTACGGGTGCAGCCGAAGTGCCGGCAGTGCCGGTCGCGGGTGCGGACGTGGCGGTCCTGGGCTCGGGTGGGCCGGTAGCCGGGGGTGTCGGGTGGGGGTCGTAGCCCTTTGCGGCGGGCGGCTCGGCGGAGCCGGGCGGGTGTGGCGACGGCGGTGAACTGGCCATTGTCCTGGTGCAGGGCCAGGAACAGCCGGGAGCCCTCGAGCTGGCTCAGCAGTTCGCGGCATTGCGCGGCGCTGATCACCTGCCCGTTCACGTCGGCCTCGACAGCCTCCTCGTCCAGCCCCGCACCCGAACCGCCGGCACCGGTGGGGATGGTCAGGTGCACGGTGACCTCGGCGGTGACCGCGGGTCGGCTGGTGTCCCACGACTTGAGGATCAGCTCGGTGAGGATCTCGGTCCGGATCATCCCGATCGGGCGGATGTCCCCGTCGTGGCGCTGACTGGCCGCGTAGGCGCCGACCGCATCCACGCAGGCCGCGGCGACCGGGAGCGGGAGGTCGGCGAAGATCCGGGCCATCCCATCGGCGGTGGTGTAGTAGCCGACATCGGCGCTCTTGCGGGCGCGGGCGTGCCGGCGGCGCAAGGCTGCGGCGTCGATCCGGGCCAGGGCGCGGCGGACGGCGGAGGCCAGCCCACCGGGAGTCAGCTCGGGGGCTCTTGGAAGCACCATCGCTTGCACGATCCCGGCAACCTCTGCAGCGCAGTCCCCGAGCAGGTCGGCCAGGACACACGCCCGGCGGTAGTCGATCCGTCCCGCAGCCAGCAGCTCCAGGGTCGCCGCGAGCCGCCCGGTCAGCACCTGGCTGGTGTCGACCAGGTCCTTGGCCGCGTACAACGAATACGGGTGGGCCATCTGCAACTCGTGCGGCAACCACTCCGACACGTCCAGTATTTCGGGCACCACAT
>JALZIX010000025.1 GCA_030860025.1 Actinomycetota bacterium | reverse complement strand
TCACCGGAGCAGCCGTCCGCGGCTGTGTTATGCATGGGGCGATGAGCCAGGAGGCGGTCGGACCGGTCGTACGGTGGCGCGCGCTCTTTGAGGAGGAGTTGTCAGATGCTAGAAGCTGAGCTCGCGGACCGGATCGCCGAACTGGTGGCTACGTACGGCCAGACCGATCGGCAGACCTTCCTGGGCGCACGCTTTGACGCGGGGCTCGCCTGGGTGCACTTCCCACCCGGGTACGGCGGCTCGGGCCTCCCCCGTACCGAGCAGAACGCCGTCGAGGAAGAGTTCGCCCGCCTCGGTGCACCGCCGACCGCGCAGGCGGACAACGCGATCGGGTACGGGATGGCCGCGCCGACGATCCTCGAATTCGGCACCGACGAGCAGAAGGACACGCTGCTGCGCCCGATCTTCACCGGCGAAGACATCTGGTGTCAGCTGTTCTCCGAGCCGGGAGCCGGCTCAGATCTCGCCGCAGTCGCCTCCAGGGCGGTCCGGGAGGGATCCAACTGGATCGTCACTGGCCAGAAGGTCTGGACCTCCTTCGCGCACATTGCGAAATGGGCGATCCTGTTGGCGCGTACCGATCCGGACGTTCCCAAGCATCGCGGTCTGACCTATTTCGTGGCCGACATGACCGCACCAGGCGTCGAGGTCCGTCCGCTGCGCCAGATCACCGGCGAGGCGGAGTTCAACGAGGTGTTCTTCACCGACGTCAGCATCCCCGACTCGGCCCGGCTCGGGGACGAGGGCAATGGCTGGGCGGTCGCCCAAGCCACGCTGATGAACGAGCGGATGGCGATCAGCGGAGGGGCAGCGCGCGAGTCCGGCATGGTCGGCTTGCTCGCCGAACTCTGGAGGTCCCGCCCTGAGTTGCGACGTCCCGCCCTGCATGACCGGCTGATGCGGCTATGGGTGGATGCCGAGGTCTATCGGCTGTCCACCGATCGACAACGCCAGCAGTTGCTGGCCGGTCGTCCGGGTCCTGACGGCTCGGGATCAAAGGTCACCTACGCGCAACTCAACCAGGAGTCGACGGCTCTGGAGCTGGAAGTCCTTGGGGCCGAAGGCCTGCGACATGAGGATTGGTCGCTGCGTCGACCCACCGAGTCAAACTGGTCGGCTGGCGGCGCGACGCACCGCTACCTGCGGACCAAAGGCAACTCGATCGAGGGTGGCTCCTCGGAGATTCTGCTGAATGTCATCGCCGAACGGGTGCTCGGCCTACCGCGGGAGTCCCGCTCCGACACCGGAGCCTGGAAGGACCTGCCCCGATGACTACGCAGTCACATCGGCGGTTGGTCCGCACCGACGACCAGGAGGCCCTTCGTACGGCGGTGCGAAGCCTCCTCTCAGACCACTCGCCTTGGACGGCGGTCCTGGCCCGTACCGAGTCGGACTCTCCGTACGACACCGGACTCTGGCGCCGACTGGGCGACCTGGGGGTGACCGGGCTGCTGATTCCCGAGGAACTCGGCGGCGCCGGCGGAGACGCGTCGGATCTCGCCGTGGTCGCCGAGCAGCTCGGCGCCTTCGTCGCCCCGGTGCCGTTCCTCGGCAGCGCGGTGCTGGCCACCGAGGCACTGCTCGCCGTACGGTCGGAACCACTGGCCGCGGAATTGCTGGGACAACTAGCCGCCGCGGATCTGACCGCGACCCTTGGTGTTTCGGCAACGACCGTCCCGGGCGGCATTCTCAGCACCGCGGTCCAGGCCGTCGGCGGAGCCCTGACCGGCACTGTCACTCCAGTCATCGACCTTGCTGCGGCGGACGTGGTCATTGTGCTGGCCTCGGACGAGGGCGAACCAGCGCTGTACGCGGTGTCACCGGAGCACCCGGCCGCCGCGGTCACGCCGATCACGCCGCTGGACTTGACCAGACCGATCGGCTCACTGCAGTTGACCGATGCGCCAGGGCGGCTGATCGTCAGGGGTCACTCGGCCCTGGCCGAGGTGGCCACCGCGCTGGTGACCGGAGCCGCGATGCTGGCCGCCGAGCAGGTGGGCATCGCCCAGTGGTCGCTGGACACGACCGTGGCCTACCTGAAGGACCGGCATCAGTTCGGTCGTCCGATCGGCTCCTTCCAGGCGCTCAAGCACCGGATCGCCCACGTCTGGCGCCGTACCGGCCTGGCCCGAGCCGCGGCGCTCGGCGCGGCCGATGCCATGGCCAGAGAGTCCGACGCGGACGAGATCGCGATACTCGTCGCCGTGGCCGCCTCGTACTGTTCGGAGACCGCGGTCTTCGCCGCTGAGGAGATGATCCAGTTGCATGGCGGGATCGGGATGACCTGGGAACACCCAGCCCATCTCTACCTCGCCCGCGCGAAGGCCGACGAGCTCCTGTTCGGAACCCCCGACCAACACCGCGCTCGACTGGGCGACCTGGTCAAGCTCTCTGTCTGATTTCCTGGCCGGTGGGAAAGAGGACTGTACCTACTTGGCGTCGTTGCCTGACGTGGCTGTGTACTTGGCAAGCATGCCCGCTGCCTTCTTGCGGACCGCACCCTTGACGATCGGAGTCCAGCCGAGCAGCAGTCCAGGTGCGCCGAGGGCCTGCTTCGACCAGGCGTAGAAGCTGAAGTCGTCACGGTGGTCGACGATCAGCCCGTCCTTGAAGGTGAACGTGGCGTGGATGTCGTTGACGACCGGGCGTCCGGTCTCCGAGAAGTTGTAGTGGGCCTTCCAGTGCGCCGTACCGCTCGTGTCGTCAGCGTCGTGCTCGAGCAGCTCGACCCGGAGCTCACCGGGTCCCTCGGTGAACATTTTCCACATCGCTCCGGCCTGCTCCCCGCGCAGATCGGGGAACACCGGGTCGGAGAAGTGGACGTCGGGGGCGTAGCACTCAGCCATTGCATTGCCGTCCCCGTCGTCGAAGGCCTTGTAGAAGCGCTCGATCAGCTGCACATGCGCGTCGTTCATCGGTCCTGGTGCTCCCTATGGATTGTGCGGCGGCGTCGTCGGCTTCGCCTTGATCGCCCTGAGGCTATCGGCTCGCGGAGTCACCAGTGGTGCCAATGCAGAACTGATTCCAACGGCTCCCGGGCGGCGGGCTTGAAATCGGTCCCTATCGTGTGGGCGATCGGCGTGAGTGCGATCT
>JALZIX010000006.1 GCA_030860025.1 Actinomycetota bacterium | reverse complement strand
ATCGTGCATGGCGAGACCCAGCGCAGCAGGTTCAACGGTGAGCCAGCCTTGTCGTTCGTGCCACTGGCGCGCGCCCCTCCGAAGGGTTGCTGGCCGACAACGGCCCCGGTGGGCTTGTCGTTGACATACAGGTTGCCGGCCGAGAAGCGCAGGCGGTGCAGTGCGTCGTCGATCACTAGACGATCCGTGGCGAAGACGGACCCGGTCAGCGCATAAGCCGCCACCTCCGCCGCCTCATCGACGACCGCGGTGTAGTCGCCGTCGTCGTAGACGTGGACAGCCAGAATCGGCCCGAAGTACTCCTTGGTGAAGACCTCATGAGTCGGATCCTCGCAGGTCAGGACCGTGGGCCGTACGAAGAAACCCTCCGAGTCATCGACGCTGCCGCCGGCGAGCACCGACACCGCGCTGTCGGAGGCGACCATGTCCAGCACGCCGGACAGCCGGTCGAAGGAACGCCGGTCGATCACCGCGCCACCGAAGTTGCTGAAGTCCGCCGGATCGCCATAGGTCAAGGACTGCGTGGTGTCGGTCAGTTCCTCGCGTACGCCGCTGTCCCACAGCGACCGTGGCACATAGGCACGTGAGGCAGCCGAGCACTTCTGGCCCTGGTATTCGAAGGCACCGCGTACGAGAGCGGTCACCAACGGCGCCGGATCGGCGCTGGGATGAGCGATGACAAAGTCCTTTCCGCCGGTTTCGCCGACCAGTCTGGGGTAGCTGCGATAGCCCTCGATCGCTGTGCCCACGGTTCGCCACAAGTGCTGGAAGGTCGGTGTACTACCGGTGAAGTGGATGCCGGCGAGGTGGCGATGCGGCAACGCGACGTCGCTGATGGCCGTGCCGTCACCGGTGACCAGATTGATCACACCGGGCGGCAGGCCGGCGGCCTCGAGTAGGCGCATCGTCAGGTGCGCGGAAAGCTGTTGGGTGGGCGAGGGCTTCCAGACGACGGTGTTACCCATCAGGGCGGGTGCGGTCGGCAGGTTTCCCGCGATCGCCGTGAAGTTGAACGGCGTGATCGCGAGTACGAACCCTTCCAGCGGTCGGTAGTCCGAACGGTTCCAGACCCCCTTGGTGGACAGCGGCTGACCGCTGAGGATCTCGTGGGCAAAGCCGACGTTGAAGCGAAGGAAGTCGATCAACTCGCAGGCCGAGTCGATCTCGGCCTGGATCACTGTCTTGCTCTGGCCCAACATCGTGGCCGCGTTGAGCCGCGCGCGCCACGGGCCGGCCAGCAGATCCGCAGCGCGGAGGAAGACCGCGGCTCGCTGATCGAAGGGCAGGCTCCGCCACATCGGTGCCGCGTCCAGCGCGGCGTCGACGGCCAGTTGCACGTCGGCCGCGACGGCATTCGCGGTTAGTCCGAGCACGTGGTCATGCCGGTGTGGGCTGACTACCTCGATCGGCTCGCCGCCGGCCATCTTCTGCCTGCCGGCGATGGTCATGGTCAACTCGGCGGTCTGAGCCCCCAGCTCCTTGAGCGCCCCTTCGATCCCGGATCGCTCGGCCGAGCCCGGCGCGTATTCCAGGATCGGCTCGTTGGCAGGTAGCGGCGGCGCGGTAACAGCATCCATGTCACCAGCTTCCCAGCCTTCGCCGTTATGCGCACAACGGTCACGATTCCGCTCAGAATTTCGCCCTTATGCGCATAACGGCGAGAGGGGTGGGTTGGGCGCGGTCAGAGCAGTTCGAGGAGTGGGCCGAGTTCCTGGCTGGCATACCAGCCCAGTTCGTACGCCTCAGCTTCGTCCACGATGAACTGAGCATCGTCGCTGCCGAGGTCAGCCTCGATGACCACGGCAGCCGCAGCCGTCACTGCAGGCTCGGCATCCGCACCGTCGACGTGCAGGCTGACGACGTCGGGCAGAGCGAGCCCGGTCCTGAGGCGAACCGACCCGCGGCCGGCGTCCGGATCGGGTTGTACGTCGGAATCTGGCACTTCCGCAGCAACGACAACCCGTCGGCGGGCAGCGCTGTTGTCGGCGTCGATCATCCGCAGTGAGAGTCGGGCGGCCTCTCTGAGGGCCAGGTACTCCAACTCCTCGAGATCAGGGGCGAGGTAGAACTCGCGGAGGTCGGGTGTGACGGCAGTCGCCGCCCTCGGTCCGGGCAGTTCTGCACGCTCAGCGAGCCGGGCAAGTTCGGTGGTTGTAGACGGAACATAGATGCGCATCAGCTGCTCTCGGCCGCCGCCTCGGTCATCTGCTCCCTGGTGGTCCGCAGGGCGGTGTCCAGAACGTCACGACGTCGCCCATGGTCCATCAGGTTTGCACCCATCGCGACCAGATCAGCCGGCCCGGGACACACCAGCCGCACACGGGTGTCGGTCGCCTCCACAGTTGCCACCTCGCGCAGCAGGCGCTTGGTCGTCGACCGACGCCAGCGGCGCTCGAGTTTCGCCAACGGCGACGACGGGCGGTCGTAGCTGCGAGAAACCATCGGTGCGATCACAACCACATCGCTGAGTCCAGCGCCGGCCAGCAGGTCGAGGCTGGTACTCGAGAGAGCTCCTCCATCCACATAGGAACGACTTCCGATCGTCACCGGCTCATACCAACCGGGAATCGAGCACGACGCCTGGACCGCCTGGCTCAGCCGTGCTGTCGGCGAGCCTGCGCGGCCGAATACCTCTCGTTTCCCCGTCGCGTAGTCCATGGCCACGATCCAGGTCTCGGCCTCGGGCCAGTCCTGGCCCCTCTCGTTCAACCGGTCCAACATCCGCTCGAGCGGGTCGAGTCGGGCCTGGCCGCGGGGCAGAATGCCGGTCATCGCGGCCATGGGTGGCAGGCGTATTGGATGTCGCAGGACCGAGAGCAGCAGCCCCGGGGAGCCCAGTCCTAAGCGCGGCCAGGGCGGTCGCTTGCGGCCGCTGTCCCTGTCAAAGTCCCAGTCGACGTTGCGATCATCGACCAGTGACGTGCCCAGCTGGTGGCGCAGGATCGTGTCCGTACTCACCCCCAGCCCCAGCAACCCGGCCAGGATCGATCCGGCGGAGGTGCCGACCCGCACGTCGGCGTCCCGCGCATCAAGGCCGGTTTCCTGCTCCCAAGCATGTAACGCAGCCACCGCCCACGTGAAACCCAGGGTGCCCCCGGCGCCGAGCACGATCCCGTGACGCGTCATGGCGTGAGCAATGCCCAGGTGAAACCGCTTCTAACCAAAGGTGGTCCTTGTCACGGGTTCGCGCGGATCAAGAAACGGTGTCCACGAGCTCAGCAAGGGACTGTTCTATCAAATCCGCTAGTACGTCCACGTCGGACATCGAATCCCGATCGGCGTTGAGTCCGTAATAGACCCCGCCGTTGTACGAGGTGAGGCCGATCGAGAGCCCTTGGCCCTTGGCCAGCGGCACGACCGGGAAGACCTCCAGCATCCGGGCGCCTGCTGCGTACAGGGGGAACTGCGGGCCGGGCACATTTGTGACGACGACGTTGAACAATCTGCGCGACAGCGAGCTGGCTGCCCGCGCTCCCAGCGCGTGCAGGGTGGGCGGTGCAAAGCCAGACAGCGCCACCAATGCGGTGGCACCGATGGATTGGCCGGCGTCCTTGTGGCCCTGCATCGCATGGCTGACGCTGGACAGGCGCATCTTGGGATTGGCTTCCCCGACCGGGAGGTCCACGAAATAGGACGACACCTCGTTCCCGCCGCTGCCAGCCTGATCCCCGGTGCGGACCGACACCGGAACCATGGCGCGCACCGTTGTGCTGGCGACGACCGGCTCACCCCGGAAGAGCAACCATTCTCGTAGCGCTCCGGCGACGTTCGCCAGCACGACGTCGTTCACCGTTCCACCGTGTGCCTTGCGTACGCGCTTGTAGTCATCGAGCGAGGTTCGAGCGATCCCGAAGCGTCGTTGGGCGCCGATCACTGCGTTGAGCGGGCTGCTCGGCGCCTGCCGGGCAGCCATCCTGGCCGCGGCGGCCAGTCCGCCGACTACGTCGATCACGCGGTTGGCGGTGTGCTTTGCGTCGGCGATTCCACCCCGGAGGGAGTCGATCACCGCCGAAGGGCGCTGAAGATACTCGGCAACCGCGTCACCGATCAGCTGAACCGGTCCCGGTTGGGGCGCGGGTGCCCACAGGTCCGCCGGGCTTTCGCGCGGCGTCGGCGTGACGTCCAGGATCACCTGCGTGACGTCGAGGGCACTAATTCCGTCCACCATCGCGTGGTGGGTCTTGCTGATCACCGCGAACCGTTCGTCGGAGAGTCCATCGACGATGTAGATCTCCCACAGGGGACGGTGTCGGTCCAGTGGCCGGGACATGAGCCTGCCGACGAGCTCCTGGAGCTGGGCGTCCGAGCCGGACTTGGGCAACCCGGACCGCCGGACATGAAAGTCGATGTCGAAGTCGGGATCGTCCACCCACACCGGATTAGCAAGATGACCGGGCACCGTTCGGACCAGCTGGCGGTAGCGCGGGACCAATGCCAGGCGCGATTCGATCAGCTCGACCAGCTGGGCGGAGTCGAATCCACCCTCCGGAATGTGGAAGATCGCGAGTCCACCCACGTGCATGGGCGTGGTCGGCTCCTCCAAATACAGGAAGGACGTATCGAGCGCGGAGAGCCGGTCTGCCATCACTCCACTGTCTCAGATACTCGCGGTGCGCAGCGCCGCTCGGACTCTTGTCGGAACCGCCGGTCGCATGCGGCGCGCAACCCGCAACGCTGGCCGGAAATGTCGCTTCTTTCTTGCCTTCCGAACGTCGGTTGGTCAACCCTTCCGACTGCGCAGCCGCTGCCCCGCGATGGCCGGCACACCCGCCAGCCACCCCGCGAGATCGCACAGCGAAGCGCGCAACGGGGACCCGGGGGCGACCTCGGCGAGGGTGCGACCGGAGGCCAAGGCTGCATCGGTCGCCTTGCCGTCGTGCGGCAGGAAGGTCGGTGCCTGCACGCCGGCAAACCGATCAAGGGCGCCGGCGATCTCGCTGCGAACATCACCGGGCACCACCACCGGGCGCGTTCGATTCACCACCACCCGGGGCGCAACGTCGGGCAGGATCTCGCGGAGTTCGGCCAGCGCTCGCACCGTTCTCTGCAGCGCGACTGGATCCGCGCCGCTGACGCACAGCACGACGTCGGCCGCGGCCAACAGGGTGAGTGTCGCCCCGTTACGCCGCGGCGCGGCCGTGTCATACGACAACTCCTCGTCCTGTTCCAGGCAGAACCCGCAGTCCACCACGACCAGCTGCGCCAGCGCGCGGGCTCTTTCGAGGACCGTTGCGAGGCTGCTGGGCCTCAGCTCCGGCCAGCGGTCGGCTCGGGACAGCCCGGTCAGCACTCGCAGATTCGGGGTCACCGCCCAGGCCACCCGGGCCAGGGCTGCGGCGTCCAGGGTCCCCGCGCTGGCCGATCGCGCAGCCGCCGCGACGCCGGGCGACTCGTCGAGCAAACCCAGGTACTGCGCCACCACGCCCCCATACACGTCCGCGTCGATCAGCATTGTGGGAGCGCCGAGCCGGGCTGCCTCGTCGGCCAGATTGACAGCGACCGTCGTTCGGCCGGGCGCGCCGGTGGGCCCCCATACGGCGACCACCCGGCCCCTTCCCACGGGCTGCTCGGGCGGCGGTGCAGGTGTCGCAAGTCGAGGCATGGCCGCACCTGGGTCACCCAGCTCAAACCGGACCGAGGACTCGACCAGTCCGTCGGCGGCTGTGCGTAGTGCAGCGGCAATGAGATCCGCGCCGGCGTCGGCCGGCAACACCTCACCGACCCCTAAGGCGCGCAACCGGTTCTCGGCCACCTCGTCTCCAGGGTCGACCAAGCCGACCACCGCGATGCCGGCCGCGTGCAGCCGGCT
The DNA here is from genome assembly GCA_030860025.1 of Actinomycetota bacterium. Lineage (GTDB taxonomy): Bacteria > Actinomycetota > Actinomycetes > Mycobacteriales > Geodermatophilaceae > JACCQS01. The sequence continues at coordinate 3,171 of JALZIX010000006.1, read as the reverse complement.
GACTGCCTCCCGGTCCAATCGGCGCAGCTCGGCCGACAGCAGGGCAGCACGTGCGGTTCCAGCAGCGGCTGCGGCCAGGAGTTCGGCCAGATCCACGCAGCGCCGGACGACGGTGACGCCATGGTCGGCACGATCGAGCTCTCCGACGAGGTCTGCCTCCCAAGTCGCCCCGGTGACGGCCGTGAGGACGGGTAGGCCCATCAGTCGGTCGGGGACGGTGGTGTTGCGGTGCTCGACCCGCGACCGCCGGTCGGCGTGGCCGTGGCCTCGCTCGCCGCGACTGGTGCCGACCGAACGGCCAAGGCGAGCTCCTTACCGGCGATCGCGGCAAAGATGTCTGGTGCCTCTTGCGCCTCCACCGAGATGACGACTTGGACCGTTGAACTTCCGATGGACAATGCCCCGTCGCTTCGGCCGGAGATCAACTGGACGACGGCCGCTTCCACGACGACCTGCACCACTTCGGAGACCGGGCCGGTCGGAGCGTCGGTGTCGGAGTCGGCGGGGGCGTCCGGACCGGTGCCAGCCGGCGTGGCGTCCAATGCGTAGACATCGACGAGCTGTCCTCGATGAAGGCTCGGCGGAACATAGCCGGCGGCGATCGGCAGGGCTATGGCGACCAGCGTTGACGTCTCGGCCAGGCTCGCACTGGGCACCAGTTCGCCGGCCCGGATCGGGCTGCTGAGCACCCGACCGATCGGGTCGGCCGAACTCAGCAGATAGGCGTCTGCAACTTCGGCAAGCCTCACCGAAACGGTGCGCAGGTCGCCGTCGGCCACAACGGTGCCGGCAGCGAGGTCCGCGGTCGCCGCCCAAACGGTGTCGGACGTGTCGGCAGCGGTGAGGACGCGAGCGCCGACAAGCACACTGATCAACACCAACATGATCCCGGCAATCAGCCGCACATTGACCCAACTCGGTGCTCGCAGCCGGCGCGGTGTCGGCGAGACTCCGATCGACCCGCCCGGCACCGGAGCCGCCTGAGTCACCCCGGCTGTACGCACCATGACGTCCCCCTGACCGTGCATCCCCCGCGGCGCTTGCGCCTGCGCTGTCCGTGCCGAGGCCATGATCCATGACCTAGGACCTCCTGCGCAGCGTCGTCCACAGGAATTGCGGCTGACTACCCGTAGGCATCGCCGCGGTGTCGGTTAATCCACAGTCTGTCAGCACCGTGGGCCCGGGTTTGCCACACTGAGCCAATGCCTCCGCAGCGTTTCCTGACTCTCGATGACGTGGCCGAGATCCTGAACATCTCTTGGTCGCAGGCCTATGCGCTGGTGCGAAACAAAGAACTGTCGGCCATCCAGATCGGTGGGCGAAATCAGTGGCGGGTTGAGATCACCCAGCTCGATGCCTACATAGAACGCAAGTACGCCGAGGCCGCTGGCGTCCTGGACGCCGAACACAGCGCGGAGGCAGGCGCCGACAACTAGACGATTACCCTTAACCGCTTCTCTGCCGCTGGCGGCTCAGTCGAGCACGGTCCGTACGGCTGAGATTGCCGACAAGGACACGACGCGGACTGCGCGCACCTCGCCAGGCCTGCGGAAGTCCCCCGGCACGTGCTCGGCAAGCTCGGCGAAGTCCGAGCCCACCCGGTCGAACGTCCCGGTCAGGACGTCACCGGAGGTCAACATCACCTGCAGGGCACTGCGGTCCCTGGCCAGGCCACGGACGGCATAACGCAGGTCGAGGCGCCGGGTCACTGGGGTGTCCTCGGCTTGCGTGCTGAGCTGGCCGAGGCCCTGGACGGCGCAAACCCGCGCCAGGTTCACGAGCACTTCCCGGCCCATTCCCTCGTCCAGCAGTAGCCATCCAGCACCGACGTCGCGCAGTTGCCCCGACAACTCCCCGGTCCCGAGGCAGGTCACGCGTACGGGATGACCGACGGCTGCCCGCAAGCGGTCGGCCATCGTGAGATGCCCGACTTCGTGGCGGGTACGCGAGGCAACCTCGCTGACCAGGTCCGCGGTGTCCGCAGCCTGCAGTTGTGCTTCGAGATCCGCGAAAAGCCGAGCCCAGCGCATCTGTGCACCGTAACGGGCAGCGACCGCCGACCGGCGTTCTCGGGCATTTGCTTGCATTTGATTCTCTTTGCTGTTATTAACTTGCATATGGCTCCAACAGCTTCACACTATTACCGCCCCCTGGCCGGCACGGTCGGTCTCGTCCTGGCCGCTGCGATCCTGCGACTGGCTGGGGCCAGCCGCGCACAGATCGCGGCGGCGGTCGCCGATCCGCAGGCGTATGTGACCGCCACTGGTCCCGATGAGTTCGTCCTCGCGCTGGCGACAGCCCTGGGCTGGCTTCTGCTGTGCTGGGTCAGCCTGGGCGCGCTTCTCGTGCTCGGGAGTGCCGCCCCCGGACTGCTGGGCTGGCTGTTTCACCAACTGGCCCGACTGCTCCTGCCGGCAACACTGCGTCGTTTCGTGTCCCTGGCACTCGGAGTGACCTTGCTGACCGGCACGTCCGTCGCCAGCGCCGCACCGCCGACCACCTTGGCCTCCATCACAGTGACGACGGACTGGCCCGGCACGCCGGAATCGGCCCTCGCCGCGACGCCGGACTGGCCACCGGCTCCGGTCGCCGAGACTGGCCCACCCGAGCAACCAGCACCGGACCTGCCTGCTTCCAGCGATCAGCCTCGTTCAGCAGGCCCGGGCGAATACGCCGTACAGCCGGGCGATTGCCTGTGGGACATCGTCGAACGCGCTCTGGCGCAAGCTGGTTCGCCGATTGACGCGGCTTCGGTCGCGGCCGCGGTGGCCAACTGGTGGCAGGTCAATCGCAGACAGATCGAAGACCCGGACCTGATCTTCCCTGGCCAAATCCTGGCCGTGCCCGCTCCACGGCCGTGAACCGGCTGCTGCGTCCTGAGGAGGACCTGTGACTGCATCAGTGCGCTTGCTGCCCATACCCGCGCATGAACCACCGTTGGAGGATCGGCGAGGCGCGCTGCGGTTCCTTCCGAAGAGCCCTCCGCAATTGGCACTGCCACTGCGGATCCTGGCTTCGGGACCAGATCGAGACCCGGTGTTCGGGCCACAGATCACCGACCGACAGGATCTGCCCGATCCCGGCTCCTGGGGACGCCGACTGCTGCAGGCCATTCTGGAGTCGCTAGCCGGACGGCGAAGCCCGACTCAGTTGCAGAATTGGACCAGTTGG
>JALZIX010000436.1 GCA_030860025.1 Actinomycetota bacterium | reverse complement strand
TCTTGTGACCGACGTGCCCGGGACGCGACGGCGACGTCGGTGCAGGTGGTCCTACCTCAGATGCCCTGTGGCCAAACTCATCCAGCCAGGAGTTGGAGTAGCTGTGCTCGGTCCGGTCCTGGTGCCGCCGGCCTGAACATCGGATCAGCCTTTTCGAGCTTCTCGGCGATGTGCGGCCGGCGGAAGACATCTCGCGGCAGCGCAAGGCAGTGCACCGTTTCCATCAGACCGCGAAAGACGGTCCCGTCGGTCGCCGCCGCAGCGAGAACCCGGGCCGTCATCGGGTGCGGCGGCGGTGGCTCCAGCCCAGTGCGAAGAGCGTCGATCTCGGCGACCCGGGCGCGGTCGAGCCGGATCTGGTTTCGGTAGTACGGCGTGATCGCGTCCTCATTGGTGGCATCCCATTCAGCGGCGAAGGCGGCGGGATCGTCGAGATGCTTCCGTACCAGGGTTCGCAGTTGTTGGGCCTGCAGCAGTCCCACACTCAGCCCGCGACCCGCTGAGGGATTCGTACAAGCCCACGCGTCCCCGATGGCGACGAAGCCAGTCACCACGGGTGAGCCGTCGACCACGAATCGCCGGTAGCAGTCGAGGATGCCCGCCATGGGTAGCACCGACGTGATGGGTTGCCCGTCGAGCCAGTGGGCGTGGTTCGGGCAGACCCGTAAGACCTGGCTGAAGCGTTCCGGCTCGCGGACCGCTTTGAACGCAGCGTCCCCGGACGAGGTGAAGAGCGTCACCGACCACGTGTCGTTGTCGCTTTCGAGAGTCAGAACGGAAAAGGTTCCGATCGGAGTCACCGCGGGCCCACGTCTTTGCGGGCACGAGGGACCGGTGAAGAACACCGAGTAATAGGTGAAGCCGCTGTCCTCGGCCTCGATGGCCGGACGTCGAGCGCCGAGCTCGGCTAGCCAGTCCGCCGCAGGTGTGCGGCGGCCCATCGCGTCGACGACCAGGTCTGCTCGAAGCTCTTCGCCGGTCTCGGTACGGACACCCGCGACCCCCGGAGTACCGGGAATCGCTGCTGCCCCCGCGATCAGGCCCACGACCCGCTCCCCACGGCGTATCGACAAGCCGGGCTGATCGGCCGCGGCCGCCGCGAAGACGGACTCGACCATCGGACGTCGGCCGGTCACACAACGGAAGCGCTCGTCGCCGGGCCCAGAGCTCTGGTCGAGGATCGTCCGCGGTAGGGGGTGGAGCGGGTTCACCCAAACGCCACCGGCGGACAGCAGACTGTCGGTCATTCCTGGCAGCTCCTGGTCCAAGACGTGTCGGGAACGCGCGAGGAGCGTGTGCGGTTGGCGGAATTGGGCGACGCCTTTGCGTTCCCAGGTGTCCCAGGCCTCTCCTGAACTAGGAGGCGCGTCCTGCGGGTTGGACTCGAGGACCGTGACCTGGTGGCCGTCTCTGGCCAACATCACGCCGGCGGATAGTCCGACGATGCTGCCCCCGCACACAACGACTGAACCCATGCCTGGCCTCCTGGTCCATGCCCCGCCTTGCCGCTCCCGCTCCCGCATCTTGCCGACGTGCGGGCCACTCGGCCATACCTGAACGCAGGCCCCGGGAATCGGCGCGGTCGCGGTTACCGTGGTGCGGGTGAGCGAGACGACGGGGACCTACCAGTTCGTAGAACGCGACGGGGTCAAGCTCGCGTACCGGGAGTACGGCGACCCGGCTGGTGAACCGGTCGTGCTGGTGCATGGGCTGTTCTCCGCCGGGTGGAGTTGGGAGGGTTTCGCCCCGCTGCTGGCCGAAGCCGGGCGGCGGGTGATCGTGCCGGAACTGCGCGGCCACGGGCACAGCGACCGAACGGGCCCGTACACCTTCGAGGTCTTTTCCGACGACCTGATCTTCCTGCTGGACACGCTCGACGTCGGCAGCGTCGACCTGATCGGGCACTCGCTCGGCGGACACGCGGCCTCGGTCGTCGCGCAGCGCCAGCCGCAACGGGTGCGCCGGCTGGTCATCGAGGACGCGCCGCCCCCGCCGTACCCGGGTGATCGCTACCGAGGGCCGGGCCTGCGCTCGTTGCCGCCGAGATCGCGGGTGCTGCTGGTCGCGTTCATCGTGGCTCGCTACCGCTGGATCCGGCG
>JALZIX010000434.1 GCA_030860025.1 Actinomycetota bacterium | reverse complement strand
CCGGAGGCATCCCGATCTGGGTGGGCGGCCGAGTCGAGGAGTCGCTTCGTCGCGCCGCCAAAGTGGGTTCCGCATGGATGCCTACCCTGATCTCACCCGATGACTACCGCACGATGTGGCCGCGGCTGGGCGAGCAGGCACTCGAGGCCGGGCGCGACCCCGCGAGTATCCAGGGCGCGCTCTATCTGTTCGCCACGATTGGACCCTCGTACGAAGCCGCCCGAGCGATTCTCGCGCCCAGTATCGAGGCGATCTTCCGCTCCCCCTTCGAGTACTTCGAGTCGTTTTGCCTGGTCGGTACCAGCGAGCAGTGGTTAGAACAGATCGGTCGCTTCGCGGACGCGGGGGTTCGGCACGTGAACATGCTCCTCTACACCAACGATCTCTTGAGCGACGTCGAGCAGATCGGGGACGAGGTGGCCTCGGTTCTGCAGCCGATCGCCGTGTGACGGGATCGGTCGTCCCGACTGCGGACCACCGGCCAGAACAGAGCCTTAGCTAAGCCAGCTTTCCACTTTCGTTGGGCGGGACGCCGGGGTGCGGTCCGGCGGAGGGCGTGGGATTCGAACCCACGATGACTGTCACCAGCCATAGCGGTTTTCAAGACCGCCGCACTAGGCCACTATGCGAGCCCTCCTGGAGGCGTATCCGCCCGCCCGCGTGCGGCAAACGCCAATTCCGCGACCCTACCCATGCGCTCCGTGGACCGTTCCGGACCCTCGTGCCCCTGCAAAGGGCACGCGGAAGGGCACGACAACCGACGCATTGGCTGCATACCTAGGTTTCTGGGCGGCCGTACTTCGCACCGGCGATTGACTTCCGGCGCTACTCGGCTCGGTCGGGTTTGGCCAATCCTGCCCGGCAGGTGGGCCCTTAGCCTCGGGACATGGACGGATCATGGGCCACGATCGAGACCCCCAACGTCCCCGGCGTTCTGCATGGCGGTGCCCCCGGTGCCAGTCGGTACCTCTTCTTCCGCGTCGGGGACATGTCGGCGGCGCTGGACCGGGTACGTGAACTCGGCGGCACGAACGGTGACTACGTGTCCGGCGACGACCCGGCCACGGTGGCCAAATCGGGGCGTCCGCCAAACGCATTCTAAACCGGCGAGCCGGTCACCCGGATGAAACGGGAGCGAGCATCACCACTGCGTGGGGCGACCCGCAGGTCATCGAGCACCTGCTCCGGCGCCGGCGCGACGATCAGCGGCTGGGCACCCTGACCCCGCGAGAGCGCGAGGTCCTCGCATCGCTCGCCGAGGGTCGATCCAATCGGTCGGTCGCCAACGAGTTGCACGTCAGTGAAAAGACCGTCGAAGCCTGCACCGGCCGCATCTTCACCAAACTCGACCTCGACGCGACTCCGGACAGTCATCGTCGAGTCCGGGCCGTGCTCACCTATCTCCGACAGACCAGCCCCTGACCTGACGCTGCTGCAGTTACTCGGCCATTCGGAGTGATCCACCTTGGCCCGATGGCTTGAGACGTCACCGCGGGCGGCGTGGAACCAGGGTATGAACTGGGTTCAGCGTGGGTGGTCGGTCTGTGCCGTTCCGGTCGACCTCAGAACCTGCTCAGGCAGCAGCCCGGTTTCCACTAGCTCGGCGAGCTCTCTGCTGGAGGCCGCCTTGGCCAGGGTGTGAACCTGTCGGGCGCGCAGGGCGCGGGAGTCCTCCCCGGACTGAGTATCCAGCTCGTCCAGCTTCGCGACGGCCTGCTGTTCCCAGTCGGCGAAGGTGCGTCGCGCGTGCTCGACGGTCTCCTGCCGGATGGCGGGCAGGTCATCGAAGATCTCGAGTGCGTCTGCTGTACGTCGTGCCGCCAACCGGCGCGCGGTCGCCTCGGCGTAGGCGAGCTCGGTGGGATCGCTTCCCGCCGGTTCGGGGAGCAGGCCGACCAGCCGCCGGCTGACCTGCTCCAGGCGGCCGGAAGGGGCGCGGCGAGTCACCCCAAGCAGATGTGTCCCGCCATGCAATGAGAAGTCGTCGATCTCGTCGTCCACCTCGTGCAGCAGGGTCCGGGTCACAGCCGGGGGGAGGAGACCCTCGTCGCTCAGTTCCTGGTAGGTGCGGCGTTCGACGTGCAGCCCGCGACCCACCACAATGCGGTACTCCTCCCTCTCCGCTACGTCTAGGTCGGCCATCTCCTGATGCGCCGCCCGCTCACTGGCCTCCAACTCAGCGCTGGTCCGTGAATCGGGTTCCAGCCCCAGCTTGCCCATCTCCTGCCGGGACGCCTGGATGGCCGACACACGCGCGATCGCCACGAGATAGCGGTCGACCCGGCTGGGCCGGTCGAGGCCGAGGCGGGACACCAGCCATCGAATGGTCGTGGCGTTGAGCAGCAGAGTGGCCAGTACGACTCCGCCGGTCAGGGCGACGAGAAGTTCCCGCTCGGCCAGTTCCTCGGGCAGGGCCAGGGCCAGTGCCAGTGCGACGCCGCCGCGCAGCCCGCCCCAGATGAGGACGGCCTCGTTGCGCCAGCCCAGCCGCGGGATATGGGCCAGCCGCTCGAGCAGCCAGACCAGCGGCACCACGGCCAGGGCGCGCGCGACCAGGACGACGGCGGCGGCCAGTACGATGGGGCCGAGATGCTCGAGCAGTAGTTCGGGGCCGAGCACCAGGCCGATGAGAAGGAAGAGCAGCGCGTTGGCGACGTAGTCCAGCGCATCCCACATCTGTTCCCACATTTGGCGCACCTCTGCCGAGGCCCGGCTGGGCGCGAGGCCGGCCAGCACCATTCCGGCGGCTGCGGTGGCCATGACCCCGGAGAACCCGAGGACGGCGTCGGCGAGGACGAATGAGCCGTAGGCCATCGCCAGCGACAACCCCGCAGCCGGTAGCCGACCAAGCCATGGCAGCACCACGGAAGCGGCCAGGCCTAACGCGATGCCGATCACCGCTCCGCCGCCGAAGACGGCGACGAAATCGATCACCCCGGCGGTGACACTCACTGATCCACCCGTCGCCGCCTCGACGAGGATCGCGAAGAGCACGATCGCGACCCCGTCGTTGAGCAGGCTCTCTCCCTCCACCAAGGTCAGCAGTCGGCGCGGCACGCCGACCTCGCGGAACACCGCCACGACGGCAACCGGGTCGGTGGCCGAGATCAATGCACCGAAGAGGAAGGCCGCCGCCAGCGCCGTGCCCAGCGCCCAGTGCAGGGTCAGGCCCACCACCACCGCGGACACCAGGAAGGCGACCACCGCCAAGGCCACGATGGCGCCCAGATTGCGGACGAAGGCGCGCAAATCGATGCCTAGCGCCGCCGCGAACACCAGCACCGGTAGGAAGAGGAAGATCACTACCTCCTCGAAGGCCTCTCCCTGGAGCTGGCCAATCTCGGGCGTGAGCCCCACTGCTGCGGCCAGGAAGCCGACAGTCACGAGGACAACGCTCAGCGGCACCCCGATTCGTCGGGTTAATAGGCCCAGCAGCACGGCCAGTATGAGCAGAGCGGACATCTCCAGCAGCAGTTGCGGAAGCTCCACCGACGCTCCTCGGTCTCATGGACAGGTGCGACACGTCACCGGGAAGACGGTCCCGCTGCTCGCCACCACGGCGGCATGATGGTAAGCCTGCGACGTGCGGGATCTCCGCCGGATCGATCCTAAGAGCTCTTGCACGCGGGCTGGGGCAGTTCCGAGACTGCAGGCCAGGATGATGCAGCGTTCTCGACGATCGACGTCATGATCACGCCGGTTCTGACCGGCGGACCCGGCCACTGGCGCTCCCGCGCCCGCTCATCGCGCTCGGGGCGCATGGCATCGGCCTCGCCGAGGATGGCGCGCAGATTCCAGGCAGCGCGCGTTCGCCGAGGGTCGTCAGGACCACCGATCCGCGACCCCGCAGGAATAGCTCGCCGCCGAGTTCTCCCTGCAGTGCGCCGATGGCTCGGCTGACGCCGGGCTGACTCATGTGCAGCTGCCGGGCCGCCTGGCCGAAGCTGTTGGGTCGCCGGGTTGGACGGCGCACTGCTCGCCCTGGAATGCTGACGCTTCAGCCCGAGTAACACCAAGCGACCCTTGCGTCCCTCTGGGATCGAGGCGGCTGAACTCCGTGAACCGCGAAGTCGCGCTCACCCCGTACGTGCAGATGTGTCGCCGCTCGGCTCAGCCGAAGCGCGCGGTGCTGCGCCGCTGCGGCCGATCACGGCGTAGGCAAGCCGCACACCAAGGGCCATACAGATGACAACCAGGATCGATGCGACATTGAGTTGGGCCATGCCGGACAACCCGTGCCCAAGATTGCAGCCACCGGCGATCCAGCCGCCGACGCCCAGCAAGAAGCCCCCCAGCAACAATCGGAGATAACGAACCTTGCTCTCGCCGCGCAACACGAACGCACCAGTCTGACGAGCAGCCACTGCACCGCCGAGGACGATTCCCATCAAGAACGCGACAAGCCACCAGTTCGGGTCGCCAGCGACCACTCCCGCCGATGCACCCACGGTGCTCGGCCCGAAATCGACTCCGCCTATGCCAGCCAGTATCCAGCCGACGACGAGCACGATGCCCAGACCGACCCCCAGGACGAGCCAGTTCCATTGCCACGGCGCTCGCTGTTCGGCGCGTGCTCGCCACCGCCAGAGAGTGCCGGCCACGATGGCGAGCACCAGCAGTGCGACCACCAGGCGCGGCAGGCCGAGAATTCCTGGGATCGTGCCCGCATCACCACCGGGAAGCAGCGTCGGCCCCGGAAGACGAACGTCGCGTACCGCGATTTCACCGCCCATCCAGCCCAAGATGCCGACTGCGGCCCCCGCCATCCCGGCGCCGAACTTGTAGAACAGGCCCGAGACGCAACTCTGGGCGACTGCCATGCCGCAGCCGAAGAGTAGACCGCCGACGATATTCGCCACTGGTCGTAACGGAAGGCCGGTACTCAAATCCTCGCCGATCGGCGTGAGATACACGAGGGCAAGGCCCACGGCTCCTACCCCGACGGCCAGAGCCCAGCCGCGAAGCAGGAGGAACCGGCCGTTCCAGGCGCCGGCGAACATGGCGTGAAAACACAGCTGACCTCGGTGCAGCACGTAGCCCATCCCGATGCCCGCAACCGACCCGGCCAGTACCGCAATCACCATACGACGTCCCCTTGTCAGTGACTCAATTCCACCTCAAGCATCTCAGGCCCCCAGGGCCACCACCCGACGGCGCACGTCATGAGGGAGAACGGTGGGTGCCGGATGGTCTTGCAGGCGCCTGGGCCCGCAGGCGGCAGCGTCCCCGGCGAACTTCCCAAGCCGCCGCGCTGTGCCGGGGAATCAGGTGCTCGCCCGGCGGATCGGGGCCTCGAGTGCCCCAGAACTCAGTCGAGCATCGCTTCCAGGGTCACGAACGTGTAGCCCATGTCTCGCAGCGCCTGGATCATTCCCGGCAACGCGTCAGCGTCCAGGGTGCTCCCATCGTCGGGGTTGGCGCCCAGGTGCATCAGCACGATCTCTCCCGGTTGGGCACCATCCAGGACACGTTGGCGGACGATGTCTGCGGTGATTCCGCCGCTGGTCCCCTTCCAGCCAAGCGTGTCCACCGTCCAGCGGATGCAGGCGTAGCCATTGTCGTTGACGACCTGGATGTCCTCTGGTGTCCGCTCCCCGAAGGGAAACCGAAAGAACGGCTTCCCAGTTGACCCGCCGCCTGCCGCGATGGCTTGTTCGACCCGCGCCAGGTCGGCGGTGATCTCCTCGTTGGTCAGGCTCGGATAGGCCTCGTGCTGATCGCTGTGATTGCCGAACCGGTGTCCGGCAGCCGCGATTTGGCTCACGCGCTCGGGGTATGCCCGCGCAAAGTCGCCGGTCAGGAAGAACGTTGCCGGCACCTGCGAGGCGGCGAGGGTTGCCAGCACGGAGTCCACCGCCGCATCGCTGCTGCCGCCGTCGAAGGTGAGGGCCACGATCTTCTCGGTGGTCTCGATCCGCTCCCAGTCG
>JALZIX010000196.1 GCA_030860025.1 Actinomycetota bacterium | reverse complement strand
GCCGCCACGCTGACGATCTTCCTGACCGACAACGCGCAGACGCTGCGGATCGGAATCTTGATCGCACTGTGGGGTTTTGTCTTCGCGGCCCTGGCCGCGGGCCGCAAGCAGACCGAGCAGGCCGTGGCGGCCGGGACCGAGTTAGAGCTCCGCAAGAGCTATGAGGCGGAGCTGGAGCGCGAGGTCGCCGCCCGCCGTGAGTACGAGCTGCGGCTCGAGGTGCAGCTGCGCCGGGAGCTGCAGGACAACTTCTCGGCTCAAGTCGGAGATTTGCGCGAGGAGATGTCCCAATTGCGGCGTGAACTGTCCGAGCAGTGGGACAGTGAGCTACGCGTCGAGCGGATGGTGATGCGTACCCAGTCGGTCCGGATGGGCAGCGAGCGGCGCGAGGCATTGGAACCGGGCGCGGCGAGCCTCTCCAGCCCGGCCACGATCGAAGCCGCGCCGGTGCAGGCCCAATCCGACGACGCGACACCCGTTCAATCCACGCCGGCCGAGTCGTCCAGCTGGGATGCCACGTCCTATCTCGGCGATGACAACATGCACCAGGACGGCTACGACGGCACGAGCCAGCCCAACGGCGGTGGCCAGTTCGACGGGAGCAGCCAGTACGACTTCATCCCGCAGTACGCCGGCGACCCGGCCCCGAATACGCGCCAGTCCCCAGCTGTGGCGACCGGGGCTCGGCCGCAAGCCACCGCGCCCGTACCGCCGCTGCTGGCCCCGGCATCGATTCCGAGCCCGCCGCTCCCGCCGGACCGGCCCACGCCGGCGTCGTCGACGACTGTGGAACCGACGACTCACGAGTCGGGGGACGTGTTGGCCCGCGTCCTTGCCGAGGCGGGGGCCTCTCCGGGACGAAGCCGCCGACGGCACCGCTATGCGGACGAGGAAGAGGACTGACCGCAGCGCTTGTCCGGGCTTATTTGTCTATGTCGCCGACCACGAAGAACATCGAACCCAGGATGGCAACCAGGTCGGGCAGCAGCGTGCCGGGAAGCAACTCGGTGAGCACCTGGATGTTGTTGAAGGACGCGGAGCGCAGCTTGCACCTCCACGGGGTCTTCTCGCCGCGGCTGACGATGAAGTAGCCGTTGAGCCCCAGCGGGTTCTCGGTCCAGGCGTACACGTGCCCCTCGGGTGCTTTGAGCGTCTTGGGCAGTCGCACGTTCACCGCTCCGGTCACCGAGGCCAACCGATCCAGGCAGGCGTCGGCCAGGTCCAGTGAGGCGTACACCTGATCGAGCAGGCACTCGAACCGCGAGTGGCAGTCGCCAGCAGTACCGGTGATCACACGAAGCGTGTCCTGCAGTTCTCCGTAGGCGAGGTAAGGCTCGTCACGGCGCAGGTCGAAGTCCACGCCGGAGGCCCGGGCCACTGGGCCGCTGACCCCGTACGCATCGACCTGCTCTCGGCTGAGCACACCCACACCACGGGTACGAGCCAGGAAGATCTCGTTGTTGCGGATCAGACCATCGAGATCGGGCATCCGGCGGCGTACATCGGCGACTGCCTGGCGCACCCGCCCGGTCCAACCCGCCGGAACCTCCTCTTTGATCCCGCCGACCCGGTTGAACATGAAGTGCATCCGGCCGCCGGCGGCCTCCTCCATCACCGCCTGGATCGTCTCCCGCTCGCGGAAGGCGTAGAAGACCGGCGTGATGGCCCCGATCTCAAGGGGGTAGGAGCCCAGGAACATCAGGTGGTTGAGGACCCGGTTCAGTTCTGCGAGCATGGTGCGTAACCAGGTCGCCCGCTCAGGAACCTCCAGGCCGAGCATCCGTTCTACGGCCAGAACCACGCCGAGTTCGTTGGAGAAGGCCGATAGCCAGTCATGCCGGTTGGCCAGGACGATGATCTGCCGGTAATCGCGAACCTCGAACAACTTTTCGGCGCCGCGGTGCATGTAGCCGACGATCGGTTCGGCGCTGACCACCCGCTCGCCGTCGAGCACCAGTCGCAGCCGAAGCACGCCATGTGTCGAGGGATGCTGTGGCCCGATGTTGAGCGTCATATCGGTGGTGGGAAATTCGTGCAGTCCGGCGGCGGCATCACCCACCCCGACGGTGACCTCCTCGCCGACCATGTGAGTCATCCTGCCCGTCGCGCGGGGTGATCTAGCTAGCGGCAACGCGGAACTGCGTCTGAAAGGTAGAA
>JALZIX010000381.1 GCA_030860025.1 Actinomycetota bacterium | reverse complement strand
CGAGCGGGCCGGGACCGACGATCGCTCGCTGCAGCTGCTGGCCAACCGGGTCAGGGACGCCGATCCCCGGCACCGGCTCGCCGCCCATCTGCAGACGACGGCCGGTGCGTACCTCGATCGCGTCGGCCGCGACCGGACCCACGCCGAGCTGGTGCACGCTCTGCTCGGCGTGGACATCGTCGAGCGGGTGAACCGCTACCTGATCCGGCGCTGTGCCGCCTTCCTCGACCTCGGTCAGGCCGCCTGGCGGATGCCGGACCGCCCGCTCGGCTTCTATGCTGCCTGGCGTCGCGCGGCGCTGCACGACCATGCGCTGGACCTGGTCGGACGACGCGGCTGGCGGGCGCAGGTGGCTGCCCTGCCCGAGCAGCCCGAGGCCGCGGTGATCGAATTGCTCGGCCGGCTGGGCGTCGCCCCGGAGCACTGGGGCAGCTACGCCGGCCGAGTGTTGACCGGCCTGCCGGGTTGGGCCGGAATGATGAACTGGCGAGGGACCAACCCGCAGTTCCCCCGCCAACAGGCTCAGCCCACCGATCTCGCGCAGTACCTCGCGGTGCGGTTGTTCACCGAGACCGCGCTGCTCACCGCGGCAACCCGGCGCACCTGGGACCTGGATCCGGCCGAGCTGGTCGGACACCTACGCGCTCACCCGCAGGAGCTGTGGCTGCGGACCGAGGCGCTCGAGGGCGCACTCCCACCGTTCCTGGCCGCTTCGGTGGGCCGGCTGGGCGTGGCCGCGCGGGACGATCCGGGCTGGGCCCGGCTCGCTGACCAGGTCTGGGCCTACCAACAGCACACCGGCGAGAGGGCGCAGGAGTATTGCCCGCATGACCATGCCTGGCGGCTGTTCCGCGTCGCGCAGCTGCAGGGATGGTCCGCAGCCGACGTACGCGCGCTGCCCACGACCGTCCGGGATCGCCTGTTCTCTGTCCTGGACGCCTTCCCCGAGTCCACGCACGGCCCGGTCTGGCTGGCCGCGTTCGAGCGTCACTACCGAGAAGAGATCCTCGGCGGCTTGGCCGCCAACCGTGGACGCGGTCGATGGCGGGATCGCACCGAGCGGCCCAAGGCGCAGGTGGTGCTCTGCATCGACGAGCGTGAGGAGTCGATGCACCGGGCCTTCGACGAACTCGACGACGGCTACGAGACGTTCGGTGCCGGCGGCTTCTTCGGCGTCGCGATGGACTACACCGGGCTGGACGAGCACGACGTGACCCCCCTGTGCCCCGCCGGCGTCATCCCCGCCCACCGGGTCCAGGAGGTGCCGCGTCCCGAGGGCGTTTCGGTGGCCGAACGCCGCCGTGCGCGCCGCGCCTGGGAAGAGGTCTTCCACAACACCTACTGGGAGACCAAGCGCAACGCCGTCTCGGCGTTCTTCCTCACCCAGCTGACCGGTCTGGTCCAGGCGGTGCCGCTGATCGGCCGCGTGCTGGCGCCTCGGGGGTGGACCCAGCTGGCCCAGGCGGTGCGCGGTCAGGTGGTCCCGCAGCCGCCCACGCTGCTCACCCTGGACCGCGACGAGGGTGGCCGCGGCTTCGAGACCGTCGAGCAGGCCGACCGCATCGAGGCCGTGCTGCGCAACATCGGGATGACCCACCATTTCGCCCGGCTCGTTGTCTTCTGCGGACACGGGTCGGTGTCGGTCAACAACCCGCACGAGTCGGCCCACGACTGCGGTGCGTGCGGAGGCAAGCACGGTGGACCCAACGGCCGCGCGTTCGCCAGCCTGGCCAACCGCCCGGCGGTGCGGGCGCTCCTGCGCGAGCGCGGTATCGACATCCCCGACGACACGCACTTCGTGGGCGGGATCCACAACACGGCCAGCGACCAGGTGCAGTTCTTCGACCTGCAGGACCTCCCGGCCACGCACGTGGCGGAGTGGGCGGCGTTGCACGCCGACCTGGACCTGGCCCGGGCCCGGTCGGCTCGCGAGCGGTGCCGCCGGTTCGGTTCCGCCCCCAAGGACCCCACCCCGGCAGCGGCGCTACGCCATGTGGAGGCGCGCAGCCGCGACCTGTCGCAGGTCCGCCCGGAGTGGGGCCACTGCACGAATGCCTTCGCCGTCGTCGGCCGGCGCAGCCTGACCCAGGGTGTGTTCTTCGACCGGCGCGGCTTCGTCATCTCCTACAACCCCACCGAGGACCCGACCGGCGCGTTCGTCGAGCGGATCCTGCTCGCACTGGGGCCGGTGGGGGCCGGGATCAA
>JALZIX010000376.1 GCA_030860025.1 Actinomycetota bacterium | reverse complement strand
GATGCTTCTAGGTAAGGACAGCCCCCGTGCGACGTCCCGGGGCGCCCGACAGAAAGGACAGCGAGATCCCGATGCTCTTCGGCGATGAACACGTGCAGAAGTACCGTGAGACCGACGGCCAGGTGGGCCACGACTGGCAGAACACGCAGACCCTGATCCTGACCACGAAGGGTCGCAAATCTGGGCAGAAGCGCGACAAGGCGCTCATCTACGGCTTGACCGGGGACAGCCCGGTCGTCGTTGCCTCCAAAGGTGGAGCGCCAACGCAACCCGCCTGGTATCTCAATCTCACCGACAATCCGGAGGTCGAGGTGCAGATCTGGGGCGACCGCTTCCCGGCTCGCGCCCGTACGGCCACCGGCGAGGAGCGCGAACAATTATGGGCCGAGATGCTCAAGCACTGGCCGCCGTACGACGAGTACCAGACGAAGACCGACCGCCAGATCCCGGTCGTGGTGCTGGACCGCGTCTCCTAGCGGCGGGCTCCCTCCCCCCGTGATCTTGACGAAAATGTCGGTTCAGGGGGCCCTCAGTGGTCGTGAACCGACATTTTCGTCAAGATCACCGAGGCAATGCTTCCGGGACTAGCGGTACGGGCTGAAGTCCGGGGGGCGCTTCTCGGCGAAGGCCCTCGCGCCCTCTTGGCTCTCATCGGTCTCGGTGAACAGGTCCAGCCCGTCGAAGGCCAGCGCACCGATCCCGCCGATGTGATCGGTGTCGGCGTTAAACGAGTGCTTGAGGAACTTCAGGGCGGTCGGGGAGTACGAGCCGATCTTCGTGGCGTACTCCGCCGCCTTGGCCATCAGCTGATCGGCCGGTACGACCTCGTTGACCAAGCCCCAGCGCTCGGCCGTCGTGGCGTCGTACAACTCGAGCAGGAACCAGATCTGCCGAGCGCGCTTTTCGCCGACAACCCTTGCTAGATAAGCGGATCCGAAGCCGGCGTCGAAGGAGCCGACCTTCGGCCCGGTCTGGCCGAATCGCGCATGCTCGGCAGCGATCGACAGGTCGCACAGCACATGGAGGACATGGCCGCCGCCGACCGCCGCCCCGTTGACCGCGGCGATGACGGGTTTGGGGATCTCGCGGATGATCCGGTGCAGGCGCTCGACCTCGAAGCTGCCCCACTCGGTCTCGCCGTACCCGCCGGTCTCGGCGCGCAGCTTCACGTCCCCGCCCGTACAGAACGCCCGCTCCCCGGCACCGGTCAGCACCACCGCAGCGACCCGCTTGTCGACCCAGGCGTGCTTGAACGCGCTGATCAACTCGTCGACCGTACGGCCGGTGAAGCTGTTCATCCGCTCCGGTCGGTTGATCGTGAGTACGGCGTACCCCGCATCCTCGACCCGGTAGAGCACGTCGGTGAATTCCTTGGGCCTGATCACGACGCCGACCCTATTCCGTCGGAAGCATCCCGCTCCTCAGGTCGCAGTCTGCCCACTTCGTCGTTATGCGCATAAAGGCGAAAAAACCCCCCGCTCAGTGACCGTTATGCGCATAACGGCGGGAACGTTGGGCGGCTACCGTCGAGTCATGTCCACTGAGCCCTTGATCGCCCTGATCACCGGAGCCGGACGCGGGATCGGGGCCGCCGTCGCCGAGCGCTTGTCCGGGCGTGGTTATCGGCTGGCCCTGACAGCGCGCAGCGCCGACGAACTCGACAAGCTCGCAGCGGCCCTGCCCGGCGAAGCGATCTGCATTACGGCCGATCTCACCGAGCCCGAGGCCGCCGACCGGGTCTTCGCCGCAACCGAGGATGCCTTGGGCCGGGTCGACATCCTCGTCGCGAACGCCGGTGCGGCGATGTCGGCGCCCGTGCACAAGACCACCGACGAGGACTGGAATCGGATCCTCGAGCTGAACCTCACCGCACCGTTCCGCTGTATCCGGCGGGCCGTGCCGCGGATGAAGGAGCGCGGGTACGGCCGGATCGTGGTCATCGCGTCCGCGGCCGCCAAACGCGGCGAGCCACTGATCGCGGCCTACACCGCCAGCAAGCATGGGGTGCTCGGACTGGTCCGGTCCGCGGCGGCTGAACTCGCGCAGACCGGCATAACCGTCAATGCGATCTGCCCGGGGTACGTGGATACGCCCATGACCGATGCCTCAGTCGCCAATGTCGTCGCCAAGACTGGCCGCGATGAGCAGTCCATACGGGAGTACTTCGCCAACCAGCAGCCGACCGGACGCCTGATCACCGTCGACGAGGTGGCCACGGCGGTGGAGTTCTGCTTGGACAGCCCCTCGGTGACGGGGCAAGGCATCGAAGTCGACGGCGGCGCGATCCAGTGCTGACCACCAGGGCCTGTGCGTACCGCCCGAGTCGAGTCACCGGACTCAGGGTGGCCTTGAGTCGAATCATTCGACTCAGGGGCGCCCTGAGTCAAAAGGGGTCCGTTCGTGACTGACAACGTGTGGGCCGAGGCGGTCGCGAAGGTCACCTCGGCTCGGGCCAACCGGAGCCAGCGGGTCAACCCGCCCGAGCTCGCGAAACCGTCCGGCTTCTCGCATGCCGTCATCGCCGCCCCCGGCTGCCGCGTGGTGTTCCTGGCCGGCCAGACCGCCATGGACGCCGACGGTCAGATCATCGGCACGGGCGACGTCGTGGCCCAATTCGAACAGGCGCTCGGCAATCTGCTGACTGCGCTCCGCGCGGCGGGGGGGCAGCCCGAGCACCTGACCAGCCTCACGATCTATGCCGTGGACCTGGCCGACTACAAAGCACACGCCCGTGAGATCGGCGGAGTGTGGCGCCGCCTGATCGGAACCGACTATCCGGCGATGGCCGGGATCGGCATCGCCCGCCTCTGGGACGACGAAGCACTTGTCGAGGTGCAGGGCATCGCTGCCCTGCCTCCCACCTAGGTCGCAGCCCTACGGGGTGGGGTCGGCGTAGGTGCCTCCGTAGATGTCGGTATTGCCGAATGCAAAAGTGCCGCCCTGCGGACACTGGTTGTTCGGCCCCGGGCGCAGCGCAGGGGAGTGCGCACTGGGCAGCGTGACCGGCACGTCGTTCGCAGCCGCTCGATCACGCGGCCGGTCGGCCACCATCGGCTGGGCAGTCCCGTTGAGCACGTCATCCACGTACGCCTGACGGTAGGTGTTGATCGCCGGGCAGACTGCGGCATTCCGCGCGTCGTTCCAGACCGCGGTCGCCTCGTCCCTGGTGGCCACCGCATAGTTGTAGTCGCCCAGGAACTCAGCAGTCAGGCCGTTCGCGCTGGAGCCTCGCGCGTCACCGACTGCGCCACGGTGCAGGGAGAAGAACGCCCCGTTGGGCGCCACATAGTGCACGACCCCGAGCATTCGGCGCAGCGAAGTGGTGTCGTTTCGCCAAGGATCGAGGAAGGCGTTGTAGACCACATAGACGTCTGTCCCGTCCGGCGCGATGGCCACAGCGGGGAAGTTGGCCCGGTCACCCGGGGCCGAAACCGTTTGCAGCGGGCCGTACGAGTTGCCGCCGTTCGTCGAGCGGATCAGGTACGCCTTCTCCTGGTTAACACCCGCCCGGTCATCCGACCAGGTGATCACGATCTCGTCGGTCGCGTCAGCCCCGGAGGGTGCACCGTTGGCGATGTCGATGCTCGGGAACGCGTTGGTACGGGCGCCCGCTATCCCGTCGATGGTGTACCTGCCCTGTGCCGGGTCGAACTGCCCGATTCCGGCGACGTCCTGGATGGCCCGGGGCCGCTCGAAGTTCTGCCCACCGTCGAAGGAGCGCGTCTGGTAGAAGACGTCAGTCTGGCGCTGCTTGTCGAATCCGATGAACACCACGTAGACGACACCTTCGGAGTCGGTGCGAATGGCACACCCTTGCCGGCCCCCGGTCTGGTGGTTGTTCGTCGCAGCCGTCAGCTGGCGCACCCGCCAGTCGTCGCCGCCGTCGGTCGAGGTGGCCAACAGCACCGGCTCTGAGCCGGCCGCGCCGCGGAAGCCGACGTTGCAGACGTAGACGTTCCCGAAGTACGGGCTCGACTCGGCGTTGGCCGCCCAGATCTGCTCCTTGTCGCTGAACAGCGCTGAGTTCTGCCGGGTCACGACGACCGGGGCCATCCAGGCGTCCTTGTCGTTCGCCGCGGCGGCGACCACGTCATCCGTACGGGAAACGGCGATCGCCCCAGCCCCGTTGAAACCCTCCCGGCCGGGGAAGTTGGTCGCGATGTTGGCGTAGTACAGACGCTGCCCATTGGCCCAGGAGAACTCGCCATCTGTTCCCGGCACCGGACCGAACACCAGTTCCGGGTCACCGTTGGAGACCATGTTGGTCTCGTAGTACCACGGCAGCGTGCCGATCGGCCCGTCCGGGCTGGGCACACAGCCAGCCGTGGTGGCCGGAGGTGTCGGTCGGCATGACGCGTTACGCGCGGAGTAGCCGGTGTAGGTGGGCTGGGTCCAACTGAGGCCGCCGTTCAACGAGAACTGGATACCGGACAGACCGACGCCCGGGGTGAACGGACAGGTGAGCGGATCCCCTGCGTTGCACCGCTCGATGTCGATGTTGTCGTTGGCACCGGCGGCGAGGATCTGCGGGTTCACCGGGTTGACCGCCAGCCCGGGCTCGTTCTGCTTGTTGTGCGAGAAGTACGCGTCGTCACTACCGACCGTTACCTCCGTCTCACCACCTGGCGTGGGCGCGGCGAGAGCCTGGGTCGGTAGGGCTAGCGCTCCGACCGCTAGTGCGCTGATCAGTACGGCGTGACGTGATCTCACAACGCCCCCCCGGCGTCTGGACGGCTCCCACCAATGGGTCGATCAGTGAAATTTCCTCGCAGTTCGACACCAGCACAAGACATCTTGGGGCTCCCAGGTCGTCTACCCGCGACCCGGCAGTGCGGACATACTGAGAAGGGATCGCACCGGTCGAGCAAAGGAGCTCCGGAGTGCAGTTGCTGCCCTCGGCACACACCGATTCATTCGCGCGCGACAACCTCCCGCCGCCCGAACAATGGCCTGAGCTGATCTTCGACCTACCCGAGCTCGCTTATCCGGATCAGCTCAATGCGGCTACCGCTCTGCTGGAGCGCGGCATCGCGGCCGGCGGGCCGGATCGGCCGTGCCTGCTCGCGCCGGACGGTACGACCTGGACGTACGGCGAGGTCCGCGACCGCGCCGCGCAGGTCGCCCACGTCCTGACCGAGGATCTCGGCGTCGTACCCGGCAACCGCGTCCTGCTCCGCGGCCCGAACAACCCGTGGCTGGCGGTCAGCTGGCTGGGCGCCTTGCAGGCAGGCGCGGTGGTGGTCAGCACCATGTCTCTGCTCCGCTCGGGCGAGATTGCCGTCGTCGGGGAGATCGCCCAGGTTCAGTTCGCCATTTGTGATCACCGGTTCCGCGAGGACCTCGAAGCCGCCGGTCTGCCCGGGCTGGTCATCGTCTCGTACGGCGGCGACTCCCCCGACGACCTGGGCGCGCGGGCCGCCGCCAAACCGACGACCTACGACGCGGTGCCCACGGCAGCCGACGACGTGGCCATCCTTGCCTTCACCTCGGGCACCACGGGTCGGCCGAAAGCGACCATGCACTTCCACCGAGACCTATTGGCCACCTGCGACACGTTCGGCGCTCACGTCCTGAAAGGTCAGGCGGACGACGTGTTCACCGGCACTCCGCCGCTGGCGTTCACCTACGGACTCGGCGCGATCGTGCTGTTCCCGCTGGCGGTGGGAGCCGCGACACTGCTGGTCGAACGGGCGGCCCCCGACGAGCTCGCGCAGCACATCTCAGCGCACGAGGTGAGCGTGCTGTTCACCGCACCGACCGCCTACCGAGCCCTGGCGGCGCTGCCCGACCCAGCCGGGCTGACCACGCTGCGCCGCTGCGTGTCGGCCGGGGAAACCCTCCCCGAAGCAGTCTTCGACGCCTTCCAGGCCGCTACCGGACTCAAGATCATCGACGGCATCGGGTCCACCGAGATGCTGCACATCTTCATCGCCAGCGCGGACGAGGAGATCCGACCCGGTTCCACCGGTCTGGCCGTGCCCGGATACGTCGCGGCAGTGCTCGACGATGACATGAACGAGACCAAGCCAGGCGAATTGGGTCGGCTCGCGGTCAAGGGCCCCACCGGCTGCCGGTACCTGGCCGACGACCGGCAGACCACATACGTGCAGAACGGCTGGAATCTCACCGGCGACACCTACACCCGGGACGAGGACGGGTACTACTGGTACCAGGCCCGGTCGGACGACATGATCATCTCCGCCGGTTACAACATCGCCGGCCCCGAAGTGGAGGCTGCACTACTGGGGCATCCCGACGTGCTCGAGTGCGGCGTGGTCGGCTTGCCCGATGCCGAACGCACCATGCTGGTGACCGCCTACATCGTGCTTCGCGACGGGGTCGACGCCGATGACGACAAGGTCAAGGAACTGCAGGACCACGTCAAGTCGACGATTGCGCCGTACAAGTATCCGCGCCTGGTCGAGTTCGTGACCGAACTCCCGCGGACCAACACCGGCAAGCTGCAGCGCTACCGGCTGCGCGGCGGCACTCCCTCGGCCGACAGCGCGGCCGCCCGCTCGAGGGATTGAGCCGCATGCGCATTGCCGTCATCGGCGGCGGTCCCGGCGGGCTGTACTTCGCCGCCCTGGCGAAACAACTCGACCCGAGCCACGAGATCACCGTGTGGGAACGCAATGCCCACGACGACACCTTCGGCTTCGGCGTCGTGTTCTCCGACGAGACCCTTGGCGGGATCGAGCATGCCGACCCGGCGGTCTTTGCCGCGATGCAGCGGGAGTTCGCCCGCTGGGATGACATCGACGTGCATTTCGCCGGACAGACCTTCACCTCAGGTGGGCACAGTTTCGCGGCGCTCGCGCGGGTTCGACTGCTCCAGATCCTTCAGCAGCGGTGCGCCGACCTGGGTGTGGTGACGCACTTCCGCACTGAGGCGCCACCGTTGGACGAACTGACCGCCACGTACGACCTCGTGGTGGCCAGCGACGGAGTCAACTCAGCGGTACGGGCGCGGTTTGCCGCCGAGTTCGGGACCACCCTGGACGTACGGCGGTGCAAGTACATGTGGCTGGGCACCGACCTGGTCTTCGAAGCGTTCAAGTTCTACATCGAAGAGACGCCGTACGGCGTGATGCAGATCCACGGATATCCGTACGGTGCAGCAGGTTCCACTTTCATCGTCGAGATGGCCGATGACGTCTGGCGCGCGGCGGGCTTCGATGCCGTCGATGCGAGCACGCTGGCGCCGGGTCAGAACGACGAGGCGGCTATCGCAAAGGTGTCCGAACTCTTCGCTGACGTCCTCAGTGGACATAAGGTCGTTGGCAATGGATCGAAGTGGATCAGCTTCACGACCGTACGAAATGCGAAGTGGCGCAAGGGCAATCTTGTGTTGATCGGCGACGCGGCGCACACCGCGCACTTCTCGATCGGCTCCGGTACCAAGCTGGCGATGGAGGACGCGCTCGCGTTGGCCGCTTGCCTGCACGAGGAGGGGTCGGTCGATGCCGGGCTGAGCGCGTACGAGGCCGAGCGCCGTCCGGTCGTGCAGTCCACCCAGCGGGCTGCTCAGGCCAGTCTGGAATGGTTCGAGAACCTCGGCCAGTACACGCATCAGGATCCGGCGTTGTTCGCGTTCAACATTCTGACTCGCAGCCGTCGGGTCACCCACGACAATCTGCGCGTACGCGATCCGGAGTTCGTCGAGGAGATGGACCGGGCCTACGCCAGAACCATTGGCGCCGAAGAGGTTCGGCCGCCGATGTTCCAGCCCTTCGCGTTGCGTGGACTGACGCTGCACAACCGGGTAGTGGTCTCCCCCATGGACATGTACGTCTCGGTGGACGGGTATCCGGGCAACTTCCACCTGCTGCATCTGGGCGGCAAGGCCTTGGGCGGTGCCGGCCTGGTGATGACGGAGATGGTCTGCGTCAGCGCGCCCGGGCGGATCACACCGGGCTGCACCGGGATGTACGAACCGGGGCACGAGTCGGGCTGGCGGCGGATCGTCGATGCCGTACACGAGCAGTCCAGGGCAGCGATCGGGATCCAGATCGGGCATTCCGGTCGCAAGGGCTCCACCCGGCTGATGTGGGAGGGCATCGACGAACCGCTGCCCGATCCCGAGGCGAACTGGCCGCTGGTCGCGCCGTCGCCCCTGCCGTACCTGCCGGGCGTCAACCAAGTCCCGCGCGAGCTGACCATCGAGGAGATGGCCGAGATCCGCGAGCAGTTCGTGGCCGCCGCCGCGGCCGCGGACCGGGCGGGATTCGACCTGCTCGAACTGCACTGCGCCCACGGTTACCTGCTGAGTTCGTTCATCTCGCCGATCACGAACCGGCGCACCGATGAGTACGGCGGCTCGCTGGAGAATCGGCTGCGCTACCCGCTCGAGGTCTTCGCGGCCATCCGGGAGGTGTGGCCGGACGACAAGCCGATGAGCGTACGAATCTCGGCTACGGACTGGATCGAGGGCGGCATCACCGGTCCGGACTCCGTGCAGATCGCGCAGACCTTCGCCGACGCGGGGGCAGATGCGATCGACGTCTCGACCGGCCAGATCGCGCCGGAGGAGAAGCCGGACTTCGGCCGCTCGTACCAAACGCCGTTCGCCGACGCGATCCGCAACAAGGTCGGGATCGCGACCATCGCGGTTGGCGTGATCTCGTCGTGGGACGACGTCAACTCGCTGATCCTGGCCGGGCGAGCAGATCTGTGTGCCGTCGGGCGGGCGCACCTGTACGACCCCAACTGGACGCTGCATGCAGCAATCGAGCAGGGGTACGAGGGGCCGGGCGCTCCCTGGCCGCTGCCGTGGAAGGCCGGTGCTCGAGCGCCGCAGACCGGCCGTACGGACGGCCCGAAACCGCGCCTGCAACTAGCCCGCGAGGGCACCCCGACGACCGGCCACGCCCGCTGGCGCCCCGCCGAAAAGGCCGGCCCATCCGACACCGCCGCACCCGACCCGCAGCCTTCCGAGTGAAGGACGCCTTCTGCCAATAGGTTCGACACAGGGCGTCCTTCACTCCCAAGAACGGGGGTATGACATGGGCGGGCTCAAGATCGCCAAGTGCCTGCGCGATCGGTAAAGCCGGTTCGCTCCTGGGACAACCCCTTGCCCTCACAAATACCGGCTCGTAGGTTCACGTCACGTGTCGCGCAGACGCTGGGCGACAGCGACATCCCTCGACGGCGAGGAGTGCCTGAATGACTCAGACCGATCACAAGCCGCAGCCGCCAGCCGATGCGCTTGCCGAGCCGTTCACGCCAGGGATGAGCGGCAACGCTCCCGAGCTGGCCGAATATCCCGAGACCGTCGTCGGTCCGGTCCAGATCAACATCGCCGACCCGCAGACCAAGGAGTTCGTCGAGGAGTGGCGCAACGCGGCGTACAACTGCTACTCCTCGGGCCACAAGTTCTGCCGCGAGGTCTGCCCGGTCGTGCAGGTAACGCGCAACGAGTCCTACGCCCCCACGGCCTTCCACGCGAACGTCGTCGCGATGGAGAAGGGCCAGCTCGAGGTCGCGGACATCGCCGCCGACTACGTCAACTGCACGCAGTGCGGAGCCTGTGAGCTGCGCTGTCCCAACACGCTGTTCACCGGGGACTTCTACCGGTTCCGCACCCGCACGGTCGACATCGTCAAGGCCGTACGCGCCCTCGCGGTGGACAAGGGGATCCACCAGCCTGGCTGGCAGACCTGGAACGCCCGGACGAACGCCGAGACCCATGAGCCGGTCCTCGGCGACACCACGATCAGTCAGGACAACGTACGCAACTGGGCCGAAGGACTCGACATCCCGATCGGCGGGGAGACCATCCTGTTCGTGGACTGCGAGGCGGCCTTCTACCGCACCTCGGTCCCCCGCGCCGTAGCCCAGATGCTGCAGTCGGTGGGCTACGAGTTCGGCCTGATGGGCGAGCAGTGGTGCTGCGGCGGCCCGGCCGCGGAGATGGGCTACACCGACCAGGCTCGGCGCTTCGCCCAGCACAACCTGGACAACTGGCGATCCACCGGCACCAAGCGCGTGCTGGTGCTGGATCCGCACGACTACATCAGCTTCACCGAGGACTACCCCAAGTACTTCGGCAGTGACTTCGACATCGAGGTCGTCCTGGTCGTCGAACTGCTCGCCGACCTCATCCGCGACGGCCGGCTCACACCGTCGGTGAGCATCGACCGGACGATCACCTATCACGACCCGTGCCGGCTCAACAAGCGCAAGGGGATCTGGAAGGAGCCCCGCGAGATCCTCAGAGCCATCCCGGGGTTGACCTTCAACGACGTCGACCGGGTCACCCAGTGGTCGTACTGCTCCGGCGGTGGCGGCGGGCTCCCGATCGAGAAACCGGAGACCACCGCGGCGATCAGCGCCACCCGAGTGGCCCAGGCCGCCGCGCTGGACGTCGACACCCTGGTCAGCGCCTGCCCTTGGTCGGAGCGACCGCTGAGCGCCGCCGGGGAGGCCCGGAACATCGATGTGATCGATATCCACGAGTTGCTCGCCGAATCGCTCGGTATCGCTGTCGGCGGCAGTAGAGGTGAGCCCAGCGACCACGGCGACCCATCGGTCAACGGCGGTCGTAGGCCATGACGATCGCGCCGGAACGGCTCAGCGACGAGCGGGTAGCCGATGTCGTCGTCGCGTTGCGTTCGGTCCTGCGCGACGACCAGATCCTGACCTCCAAGCCGGACCGCTACAACCGGGCAAGGGTGCCGGCGCCGTTCCCGGTGCACCGATGGGCCGAGCGGGTACCCGACCTCGCCGTCCTGCCGGAGACCACCGAGGAGGTCGCCGGCATCGTCCGGATCGCCAACGACCTGCGGGTTCCGGTCGTACCCCGGGACGGCGGCACCGGGCTGACCGACGGGGCCGTACCGCTACGCGGCGGGATCGTGGTCGACGTCAAACGGATGAACAAGATCCACGAGCTCGATCTGGACAACCGGACGGTGACCGTCGGCACCGGGATCAGCATGCTCAAGCTCAACGAGCAACTCGCCCGG
>JALZIX010000367.1 GCA_030860025.1 Actinomycetota bacterium | reverse complement strand
TGCGGACTGGCTGCGGACAATCCACAGTAGACACTCACCTAAGTGTAGTTCCCCGCGACGTTGTGAACGCGGGCAGCGGGAACTCCGCCGCCGATTGCTGAGTGGGGGCGGTGGTGGTTGTAGTGGTGCAGCCATCGCGGGTAGTCCGCCGCTCGGACCTCGTCGGAGTCGTAGGGAGTCGCGTAGGCCCACTCGATGGCGAGGGTTCGGTTGAACCTCTTCACCTTTCGGTGGTCTGCGGTCGGTAGGCGCGAGTGCGGCGGTGCTCGACGTCCCCGAGCGCCGCCGCGAAAGCCTTCGACCGGTAGCAGGCGCCGTTGTCGGTCATGACCGCGGTGACGTGGATGCCAGCGTCGGCGAAGAACGCGCGGGCTTTCCCAGAATGCGCCTTTCTGGTTGCCCTGCTTGGGGGCTGTGGGCCTGCTGGGCCGCCCGCTGGTGGGGCGGACGGGACGTCCAGTGCTCTGGCTGATCTGGCGGCCTGCAGCGAGAGCGGGGTTGTCGCGGTGGTCGCCGCTTCGACCGCGGCGGGGGCGCTGCGCGAGCAGGCGGGTGTCCCTTCGGCGAACGCCTATTCGGTTGCCTCGGACGGCTCGGTACGGCAGCTCAATGGGGGTTTCGCAACCGAAGCGGTCTCGATAGCACCGATTGGCTCGCCCATGTTCTCGATCGAAGTACCCCGGCCGTGGACGGACTTCGCCGGTGTCGTGGTACTCGACCCAGCGGCGCCCGAGCAGCCCATGCCCGCCGATCTCGGGGCCGACGTCGAGGCGATCGACGTGGCGAGCACCGGCGCGTTCGCCGCAATCTCCACCGTGCTGCAACCCGACGGGACCGTGATCTCCCAGCTGGCCATTGGCACGGTCGCTGAACTGGCGTCCCGTCCACCTACCGCGCTGCCCGCAGGGCCGGCACGCCGGGTGATCGAGCACCTGGCGTGGGACAGCACTGGGACGCGATTGCTCGGCGAGGGGTCTGACTACGGGGCACCGGGGACTCCGTCCCAGTACTTCGTGACCGTGATCGATGTGGTGACCGGCGGCCAGTCCGATCTGTTCCGACTCCCCGCGGGAGAGGCGCTGACCACCCTCGATTGGTCCGCCGACGGAGCAGCCGTCCTGCTCTCCCACCTCGACGGCGCGGGCGGTGCCCAATGGCTGCAGTTGCAGATGGCTGATCTGTCGGTTGACGTCGTCGCCGTCACGCACTCGCAGCTGCCGAGGTATGCAACGGCCGATGGCAGCGTCGTGCTGGCCATGTCCAGGATCGAGCCCACGGAGGATCAACCCGAGTCGTCGGTGATACTGCAGACCTGGCAGGCCGGGCCGGACGGCGGGTTGCAGCTGTCCACAGAAGTCCCGCTTGGCTCCGACACCGGGCCTGCTCACCGTCGGGGACTTCTCCATCGTCGGGTGCGGGTGAGACCCATCTTGTGCACTGCGATGCTGCTCATTGGATTCACGACCACCCTCGTCTACATCGACTACGGCGAAGCGGAGGCGGGAAGCGTCCAAACGCGCGTCTTTGACTTGAACGCATGCGATCAGTACACGGTCCCAGAAACCGCACTCAACTGCACTGGCAACAATCCTTGGACAGGGCCAACGCAATTCGCGACAGCGTTATCGCTGGAACTCGAATGTCGTAACCCTCCGGGAGGTGTGCCGCACAACGTTCGATAACATCCACTACCTGCTCGGGTCAAGCTGGCGGGGGTTCATGCTTGAAACCGCGTGGACGGGGCGGTGCACGAGGGCGAGTTCGCCGTCCGCGCCGGCGTTCTCGTGCCGCTCGCAGCCGGAGCACGATGACGGTCAACCACGGGCACAAGACATCGGAGAAGAGGACGGGCCCGGCCATCAGGACCGCACCTCCAGCAGGAAGAACCAGCAAGAAGAAGAGGGCCTCGGCGGGCTGCCGAGGAATGGAACGCACGGTGGCCTCGGAAGCAGACGCTCACCGACTGGTGCGAGGGGCAAGGAGACGCTTCCTGATCTGCACGCGGCGGCGACCGGGGAGCCGGCCCGACCGGGGTCCGGTCGGGCC
>JALZIX010000354.1 GCA_030860025.1 Actinomycetota bacterium | reverse complement strand
TTCGATCTCGAGTCGGACTACGGCACGAGTGATGTCGCCTACAACGGCCTGGAGCGCCACGGTGGCGGGCCGCCGCACGCGGAGCGGGAGTGGTACGACTCGCACTCCCCGTCGACGTTCGCCCATCGGACCCGGACGCCGACCCTGATCTTCCACGGTGAGGCGGATGCCCGATGCCCGATCGGCCAGAGCGAGCAGATGTTCACCATTCTGAAGAAGGCCGGATGCGAGGCCGAGTACGTCCGCTACCCGGGCGGCTCGCACATGTTCTTCCTGATGGGGCCGCCCGAGCATCGCGCCGACTGGCTGGGGCGAACGTTGAATTGGTTCCGCGATCACCTGGGGGGGCCGGAAGCGGTGGGCCGTAGCTGAGTGCCGAGCAGGCCCTGCTGTGGCTGATCCCCGGCGCGGTGGCTCAGAACGGTGGTGGGTCGTCGTAGTCCTCGCTATGCACGGCAGTGGCGACGGGTGCATCGTCGCGATCGTCGGTTCTGGGTTGGGTGACCGGGCTGGGCCGTAGGTCTGGCTGGTGTTCGGGGTAGGCGTGCCCGGTCGGGGTGATCCAGTGGATTCGCCCGTCCGGTCCGGCTCGGACGCTCCACTGTGGGTGTTGTTTGAGGTGGTGGTGGTGGCGGCAGCGGGAGCGGAGGTTGGCCGCGCTGGTCGAGCCCTGCGGGTGTGGGGTGTTGTGGTCGAGGTCGACGCGGGGGTTGCCGCAGATGGGTTGGGTGCAGCCGCCGTCGCGGGTCAGGACGTGCCGGCGCAGCGCGGCGGGTGGGTCGTGGACGGTGCTGCCGACGTCGAGGACTGCGCCGCTGAGCGGGTGGTAGACGATCCGCTGCCAGCCGGCGTCGGCGATCAGCCGCAGCGCCACATCGGCTGGGAGCGGGCCGTGGCCGCCCAAGATCGGCGCTTCGGTGGTCCGGCCGAGGAGCCAGTCGGCGGAGATCTTGACCTGCACCTGGCACCAGGCCGGCACCGGCGGCGGCCGGTGCCCGCCGGCAGTGCACGACTGCGCCGCTTCGCCGAAGGCTCTACCGGGGCCAGGTATGGCGCTGACGCAGGTTCCGGTCAGGTAGGCGGTCATCAGCTCGGCCAGGGAATCGGCGCGGCGCTGGTCGGCGGTCCGCTGGTCGCCGGGCTCGCGGGTGTGCTGGGCGTGGGTGTTGACCGCGGCCCAGACGAGGGCGGCGTGATCGGCCGGGAGTAGCGCCCAGATCCCGGTCATCCCGTGCTCGCGGGGATACTTGTGCACCGCCCGGCTGGCGCACGCGTCCTCGTGCTGCTCCTGCGCGTCACGCGGGTCGACCGCGGCCACGGCCGCGGCGACCCGGACCCGGAGCTTGCTCGGGGTCAGCACTTCCGCGGCCGCGAGGACCTCAGCCTGCACCAGGGCGGCGTGGGCGTCGCTCAGCGGGCGGGTGCCCTCGGCGATGATCCGGACCCGGGCCACACAGATCCGGCCCTCGGCCAGCGAACCCAGCGTGTCCGGCAGCCGGTCGACCAGCTCCATGGCGGTGTGCACCCGGGCCCAGGCGGCCTGCCGGGTGCAGGTCAGCGCGAGGGCGACCTCGTCGGCGAAGCAGGCCAACTCCGCTACGCCATCGGCGGCGACCCGGCGGCGGCCCAGTTCGCCGATCGCCCGGGCCTGACCGGCCGCCGCCCAAGATGCCTGGCGTTCGTAGCCGGTGATCCGGTCCAGCAGCGCCCCGTCCCGGCACCCGGGGTCGACCCCCTCGGCCAGCGAACCGGCCAACAGCACACCCGGGGCATCGGTCAGCGGATCGGCCATCAGCTCGGCCTCGGCCGTCACCGCCGCCAGCCACAACTCCTCCGGCATCCCCTCCGGTGCGGCGTCCAGCACCTCGTCCGGCACCTCCCGCACGGAGCACAGGTACTCCTCCTCCGACATCCACGGCGGGCCGTACCCATCGGTCGGCCTGGGGTAGGCGGGAGCATTGTCCAACGAACTCACCCCCCCGCACCCCGCGATTCGAACGTGTGTTCGAATCCTACCGTAAGCAGGCGCCCCGCACCAGCTTTGGGGAAATTGAGTCAATTTTTCCAATTCCGGGGCTGCGCAGACCGGGCCGGAGATGATCCGCGGTGGCAGACTCGGCTCAATGTCCAGCCAGGGCTTGAATCGTCGCGAGTTTCTACATCGTGCTTCCGCACTAGCCCTGACCTTTTCGCTCCTGCCCGCCCCAGGTGGAGTCGCCAATGCGCAACTCCGCTCGCCCCTTGCGCAGTTGGGTGTGCACCCGCGCGAGGAATGGGCCCAGGGTCTGCCTGCGCTCGGGTCGATGCAGCAAGAGCGACCGGAGGACGTGAAGTTTCTTCTGGTCCACCACACGGCCTCTGGCAACGGCTACAGCCCTGCGGACGTGCCCGGCCTGATCCGCGGCTTCTATATGTTGCATACCGGTCCCGACAAGAACTGGCCGGACGTTGCGTACAACTTCTTCGTCGACCGATACGGGGCCATCTGGGAAGGCCGAACCGGAAGCCTCACCGGCCCCGTGATGCCCGACGCCACCGGAGGTAGTCAAGGCTTCGCTCAGCTTGGCTGTTTCATCGGCCACCATCAATCCGAAGCACCCACCGATGAGGCCCGACTGGCCATGATTGTGTTGCTGGCCGCGCTGGCTGACACGTACGGAATAGAGACCGCTCCCGGCAGCATGACGTCGTTCGTGTCGCGCGGGTCCAACCGCTGGGCTGCGGGGACTCCGGTCACCACGACCACGATCGCCGGCCATCGCGACATGTCCCAGACGGCCTGCCCTGGGGATATGGCCTACCAGCTCGTGAAGCAGGAGTTCCCGACCGAAGTCACGGCGCTACGTGCCGTGGCGTCGACCCCACCTGCCGCTACATCCGCCCCTGCCACTACATCCACCCCTGCCACTCCGTCTAACAGCGCCCCTCCGACGACGACCCAGGCTTCGAGTGCAGCCTTCGCGGCCGGCGCGACTGCGGATGGGGGGATCTGGGCCACACCAGTTCCCGCCGTCACTGGCGGAGTACTGGCCGGTGGGGCCGGCGGATTCGCCGCCTACGCCGTGCTCCGCCGCCGGGCGGCCCGCGCTGGCACGACCACCGCCACCGACGCCACCCAGCCCATCCGCCCACAGGATCCCTAAGCCTAAGTCGCGCGCGTCGAGTCACCTGACGTCGTACCGGACGACCTCGGTGCCTCTCCACTCAGCGACCCAGATGTGCCCGGCCATCTCACCACCGCTGTGCGCCGCGAGAGCCTCACGCCTACGGCACTCCGAGCGCGCCTCTGGGTGTAGGAACCGGGCCTACCGTTGCTGGCCAGCGGCCCGGCTCCTCATCCACGACAGCCGTCGGTTCATTCCGATGGCGCTCGCGTGTCAGGGTGATGGAAGGTCCGCAGCCACCGATACCCCCGGGCCCGGGTGAACCGGATCGCCAGGAGTTTCATCGCCAGGGAGATACCTTTGCCCCGGTGACTCGGTAGAACTCCGGTCATCTCGCTGAACGCGTAGCCGCCTTCTCGATTGAGCGATGTCGCCGCCATACCGACCCACTCGCGTTTGCTCACAGCAAGGACAACCCCACGGGGGTCATAGCAGCGGGTATCGATCCGTGCGTCCAGATATTGCCCGTACGTGTAGAACTCGCCCCGATCCGGTATGTCGGCCGCGCACGTCCTGTTGAACTCGTACAGGGCACGCCTAGAGGCCGCGTTATCGCCGAATTTGGCCATCGTCGTGACGGCACGAGGGTGGACTCTTCGCTGTCGGCGCACCAGTACGCGGGTCGACGTCAGCCGGAGTGCTGCCTGTGTCCTGCCTTCGCGAGTCCGATCAGCAGGGCGGCGCCGACTCGTCGAAGGGACAGCGCCGAGATCGCGGCGCAGAGCAGGAGCGTGGCCCCAGTCATCTCGCCGAACTCCTCCAGGTGATAGACGAA
>JALZIX010000346.1 GCA_030860025.1 Actinomycetota bacterium | reverse complement strand
CGCCGCTCGCGCCGCCTCCAGTGCGGGCTCCGGCGGAGGCGGCGGCGGTGGCGGCGGTGGCGGCAGCAGCGCGGGTCCCGGACCCGGCGCATCCTCCGGCGTGCCCCCGACATCCGGGCGCACCAGCAGTTGCTTCGGTCCGCGAAACGGGTCCTTCCACTACGGCATCGACATCGCAGCGCCGATCGGGACACCGGTCTACACGCCACTGAGCGGCCGGGTTTCTCGTGCTGGCGCGGCTAACGGGTTCGGGCAGGCCATCTACATCACCCACGACAACAACGACGTCACCGTCTACGGGCACGTCAGCCGGATCTACGTCTCGACCGGTCAACGCGTCTACGCCGGACAGAACATCGGAGCCGTCGGCAACGAAGGGCACTCCACCGGCCCGCACCTGCACTTCGAGGTGCACAAGTACGGAAACCTGTACGGCAACGCGATCGACCCGGTGCCATGGCTGAGGGACCTCGGCATCTACATCTCCGGCTGCGGATGACCGCGCGTCTGCTGTTGATCATCGGCAAATAGGCAATTTTCCGCGCGGAAATACCCCTGCTTTGCCGACGATCAACTGGGCATCATGGTGCTATGAGTGACCTACCGGACGCGTTCACCGACCTCGTCGCGCCGGTTGACCCACGAATCACCTGGCAGCTTCCAGCGCCTGGCCGGATGCCCGTGACCGCGGCTCTGGAAACCCTGCTCACTCGTGTCCTGGCGCCGAATCCCTCGAGCATGACGCTGGACGGCACCAACACCTATCTGCTCGGGGCCCCTGGCTCCGGGGAGGCGGTCCTGGTCGACCCGGGACCTGACGACGACGCGCACCGGGAACATGTGAGCGAAGCGCTGGCCGAGCACGATGCCGCCTGCGTCGGCATTTTGGTGACCCACCATCACCGGGACCACGCAGCGGCCGCGCTGCCGTGGGCCGCCCACTTCGGTACGTCGGTCAGCGCAAGTGCCCCTTCCGTGGTCGGCCCGACCGGTCGGGTCCTGACGCCCGGCGAGCAATTGCGCATCGCCGGTACGACCGTTCACGTGCTGCCAACGCCGGGGCACACCGCCGATCACCTGGCGTTTCGGATCGAGTCCGGTGCGTTGCTGACTGGGGACCATGTGTTGGGCAGAGGGACTTCCGTCGTGACCCACCCCGAGGGCGACCTTGCGGCTTATCTCGAGTCGCTGCGACGGGTGTACGACCTAGGCCCGTCGGCGCTCTATCCCGGCCATGGACCTGAGCTGACCGAGGACCCGCTGGCAGTGCTCGAGTTCTACCGCGCCCACCGTGAATACCGCGAGCAGCAGATCTTGACCTTGCTTGCCGCTGCGGCGCAACCGGTCTCGAGTCTGGTCGAAGTCATCTATGCCGCCGTTCCACGCTCGCTGTGGCCGGCTGCGGAGCAGTCCACCCGAGCCGCTTTGGCCAAGTTGGAAGCGCAAGGGCAGGTCCATGTCACACAGGGAATCGCCCGACTGGTTGGCTGAGTGACGTGGCCAACACAGACATCAACCGTGACCAGGCGCAGCGGGTCACCGACTGGCTCGGACAACTGGTACCTGAGCTCAGCCCTCCGTTGCGCTTCGATGTGATCGAGGGCGGCCGGTCGAATCTCACCTACCGCGTGGCCGACCTCGCCGAGAACACCTTTGCCCTGCGTCGGCCCCCGCTTTCCGGCGTACTGCCGTCGGCCCACGACATGAAGCGGGAATACCGCGTGATCACCGCGCTTGGGGGCACCGGGGTACCTGTCCCGGCGACCATCGGGTTGTGTACCGACCACGACGTACTGGGCGCCGACTTCTATGTGATGGATTTCGTCACCGGTGTCGTTGCCCACGACCCGGATACGGTGACGGCGGGTCTCTCGGAATCGGCTCGCCGCAGGGCCGGGGAGGCCGCAATCGACAGTTTGCTCGCCCTGCACCAGGTCGACCCCGACTCGATCGGCCTCGGCGACCTGGGCCGAGGTTCCAACTACGTCGGGAGCCAGCTCAAACGCTGGACCGGCCAGGTAGCCAGCCTGCCGATCGACCCGATCCCGGGCTTGCTCGACATGGGCGAACGCCTGGCCGGGCGGGTACCGGTCCAGCGTGCGGTCACGATCGCGCATGGCGACTATCGGTTCGGCAACCTGATGCTCGACGCCGAGGGCAACGTCGCAGCGATCCTGGATTGGGAGTTGTGCACCCGCGGCGACCCGCTGGCCGACCTCGGCTGGTTGCTCTCGTACTGGAGCGCGCCGCCCGGTGTGCATGCATTGCCGATGGCGATGCCCACCACCGCGCCTGGATTCATCAGCCGGGACGAGGCCCTGGCCCGGTATGCGGCCGGCAGCGATCTCCCGGTCGATGATGTGGACTTCTACATCGCGTTCGCCTACTGGCGGCTCGGTGCCGTACTAGCAGGCGTCTACTCCCGCAGCATCTCCGGCGCGTACGGCCACGGCGAGGCCCAGCAGCGCGGCCTGAGTCCCGAGGGCATCTCAATGCTGGTGGCCGCCGCCGAGGCAGCGCTGCGCGATTAGACGGCACGCGTTCTCGGCTGGTTCTCAGCCTTTTCCGGTACGCAGTACTGCGTATCTGTAACCGGAACGCCATCGGGGATGGAGATCAATGTTCGACACGTTCTTCGGGTTGCCGACCCACGCGGTCATCGTGCACGCGGTTGTCGTCTTCGTTCCGCTCACGGCGCTGGCCGCGATAGCGCTCACTGCCGTACCCCGCTGGCGTACCCGGTTCGGTGTGCTGGCCGCACTCGCCGCGCTGACCTCGATCGGCTCGGTCTTCGTGGCTCAGGAGAGCGGCAAGATCCTCGAGGACCGAGTCCTGAGCACCGAGGATGCGCCGTTTGAGTTGGTACTCGAGCACACCGCACTCGGAGTCGATCTACTGCCGTGGGTGCTCGTGCTGTCGATCTCGCTCCTGGCGATGATCGCACTCGCCTTCTGGGGCAGTCGCCATGGTGTCGATCCTCCGTCATGGCTGAACCTGGCCGGTTGGGGTATCGGCGCGATCTCCATCGTGGGCGCGGTGTTGTCCCTGGTCTACGTCGTCCTCATCGGCCACAGCGGAAGCGAAGCCGTCTGGAGCGATCTCCCGGGTTAAGGTGGCGGCTAGGTGAACGGCCGGTATCCGGAGATGACGAATGGGTAAACAAGCTGGTGCCGTGGACCAGCGACCAAGCGAGTCCCCTGCAGAGCGAGCCGACCGCAACTTCGCCGATCTCCTACAGGAACTGCGGGTCACCCAGACTGGGGTCCAGATTCTGTTCGCGTTTCTGCTGACCCTGGTCTTCTCCCAACGATTTACCGAACTTGACCAGTTCGCGGTCATCGTCTACGTCGTCACGGTGGTCTTCTGCGTGGCTGCTTCGATCTTCCTCATCGCACCGGTCGCGTTGCACCGGGCGCTGTTTCGGCGTGGCCGCAAAGAGGAGGTGGTCAAGGGTGCCGACAAACAGGCGAAGACCGGAATGGCGTTTCTCGCCGTGGCGCTGGTCGGTGCGACCTTGCTCGCGTTGGACATGCCGCTGGCGCGCTGGCTGGCCCTGACGATCGTCGGCGCGATCGGGATCACCCTGCTGACTGTCTGGTTCGTCGTACCCGTACGTCGTGCCCGGCGGCCGGCCGAGCCCGACTCGACAGAAGCATCGTGACCGTGCTCGCCCGAGGCACGGCCTGGCCATCTCAATCAGTCACCTGGTGGGCAGGGGCGGGATCGAACCGCCGACCCCTCGCTTTTCAGGCGAGTGCTCGTACCGACTGAGCTACCTGCCCCGCGAAGCCGTACCGCTGGCGAGAGCGATACGGCTTCCTTGCAACTCCGCA
>JALZIX010000187.1 GCA_030860025.1 Actinomycetota bacterium | reverse complement strand
GAGCTGCATCGAGCCGGAGGCGGCGATGTCGGAGAACATCGCCGTCCTCAGCAGCCATTGCGGCATCGGGCATCACCCGGCGGCGATGTATGCCATTGCCGATCGGCTTTCGCAGCCGGTCGGCGAGTGGGCGCCGTTTCAGCCGCCGAAGCTGTTGCGACATCTCTACCCTGCCTAGCCGTCACAAGAGGCAGCACGCAAGCCGCCAACTCACCAGGGAGGAATCATGGGGTCCGTCAAATCCAGCTTGTTCATCTCGCTCGACGGCGTCGTCGAGGCGCCGGACACCTGGCACTTCGACTATTTCAACGACGAGATGGGGGCCGCCGTCGGTGAGCTGATGGGCGGTAGCGACGCCATGCTGCTGGGCCGGCAGACCTACGACGAGTTCGCGGAGTACTGGCCCAACGCCGATCCCAACGACCCGTTCACCGCGCAGATGAACGGTTCGCGCAAGTACGTGGTCTCGAACACGCTCATCGATGCCACCTGGGAGAACTCCAGTGTCATCCACGGTGACGTGAACGCGGAGCTGACCAAGCTCAAGGACGACACCCGGCTCGGCACGACCGGCAGCGGGACCCTGGTCCGCTGGATGCTCGAACAGGGCCTGGTCGACGAGTTGCACCTCTTCATGCACCCGGTCGTGGTCGGGCGCGGCAAGAAGCTGTTTGCCGACGGCGCGAAGGTGCCACTCGCCCTCGCGTCCGCCACCACGTTCGAGACCGGCGTTCTGCACCTGGTCTACGCCCCAGTCGACTAACTGACCGGCGACACGTCCTCGTACATGGCGTCCAGGAGTCCGGCGTACTTCTGCTGAACGACCGCGCGCTTGACCTTGAGCGTCGGTGTCAGATCTCCCGACTCCAGTGACAGGTCGTGGTCGAGGATGGCGAACTTCTTGATCTGCGAGACCTTGGCGTGGTGGGAGTTGGTGCGGTCCACCGCTTCCTGGATCGTTGCTTGGACCGTCGGGTGTACGGCCAGCTCGCCCATCTCGGTCGGCAGCCCCTGCTCCTTCGCCCATGGGATCACGTACTCGGGGTCGAGGGTGATCAGGGCGACGGGGTATGGTCGACGGTCGCCGTGCATGACCGCGTGCGAGATCCACGGAGATTGGCGCAGGTCGTTTTCCAGGTTGGCCGGGGTGAGGTTCTTGCCGCCGGCGGTGATGATGATGTCCTTCTTGCGTCCGGTGATGGTGACGTAGCCGTCCTCGTCGATCGCGCCCAAGTCGCCGGTCTGCAGCCAACCGTCCACAAGCGTCTCGGCGGTTGCCTCCGGGTTGTCCCAGTAGCCGGCGAAGATGTGCGGCCCGCGCATCAGGATCTCGCCGTCCTCGGCAATCCGTGCCTCGCATCCCGGTACCGGCCGGCCGATCGTGCCGATCTTCGTCGCTCCGGCACTGTTCAGCGTGCCGACGGAGGAGGACTCGCTCATGCCGTACCCCTCGTACACCGGCACTCCGGCGGCGTGGAAGAACTGCAGGATCTCCGGGGCGATCGGAGCGGCGCCGGAGATCGCGCCGCGCAGCTTTCCACCGAAGACACCGCGGACCTTGGCGAACAACACCGCATCCGCCTGGGCGAACCCGGCGGCCAACTGCTCGGGTACGGGCTGCCCGGCGGCCTCGAGTTGTCGTACGGCGGTGCCGGCCGCAACCGCATTGGTCAACATCTCGGGCGGCACCTGCCCGGCGAAGACCGAGTAGACCTTCTCGAAGATCCGCGGCACCGACGGTACGAAGGTGGGCTGTACCTCGGCGAAGTCCGGCAGGATCCGCGTCGCGTCCCCGCTGCAGTAGGCCACGACGGCACCGACCGAGGAGGCGCTGAGCTGAACGACCTGGGCGAACACATGCGCCATCGGCAGGAACAGGTAGACCACGTCGTCGGGTCCGATGACCTCCAACTCGGTGGTGACCCGGCAGCAGGAGGTCATGTTGCGGTGGGTCAGCGTGCAGCCCTTAGGTCGGCCGGTCGTCCCAGAGGTGTAGACGATCAGACCGACGTCCTCAGGTTCCACGGCCGCGGTTCGGCGGGCCAATTCCATCGGGTCGCCGTCGCGGCCGCTGGATCGCAACTGCTCGAGAGTCCCGGTCTCCACGCCACTGATGTCGACCTCGTCCGCGGGGTCGATCAGGATGATGTGCCGGACCGCGTCCAGCCGTGACAGGCTCGTGGCGACCTTCGCCAGCTGCGCAGCGTTCTCGCAGAACACCGCCACCGCACCGGAATTCGCGATCACCCATTCGCATTCCTCGGCCGAGCTGGACGGGTAGATGGGCACCACGACGCCGCCGGCCGCT
>JALZIX010000315.1 GCA_030860025.1 Actinomycetota bacterium | reverse complement strand
CGAGCGCGACGTCATCAACACGATCACGAACGCGAGCAGGATGTTCGCCACGATCGCGACCCGAAGTCCGGTGCCCACCGGCGAACGCCCGCGCACCGGGCCGAGCATCGGCGTTGGCGTCGTCTCCAGGGCGGCCAAGACATCGTCGGGGGCGGCCATGGGAACACGGTACGACGCAGATCTGGGAAACCGCCGACCGCTGCCTTTGACCGTTATGCGCATAACCGCGAAAAGTCGGTCGCAATCGTGACCGTTATGCGCATAACCGCGATGGATCGGTGCAATCAGCCCTCTGCGTCGGCAGGCTCGAGCTCGATCACAGTGATTTCCGGGTCGGCACCAACGCGCATCGGCGGTCCCCAGAACCCCACGCCACTGTCCACGTAGAGCTGGGTGTTCCCGATTCGGGAGAGGCCGCTGGCCGAGCCCTGTTGCAGGGCGACGATGTAGTGAAACGGCCACAACTGCCCGCCATGGGTGTGCCCCGACAGTTGCAGGTCCACGCCGAACTCGACCGCCCGGTCGACGTTGATCGGCTGATGGCAGAGCAGGATCACCGGACGGTTGCTGCGGCCGCCAAGAGCCTGGTCGTAGTCGGGACTGTCGTCGTAGTCGTCCCCGGTGATGTCGTTCACCCCGGCAAGGTCGAAGGCGGCCCCGCCCTGCTCGATGGCCGCTCGCTCGTTGCGCAGCACGCGGACACCCAGATCGGGCAGGTAGGCGGCCCATTCCTCGACGCCGCTGTAGTACTCGTGATTGCCGGTGACGAAGAAGGTGCCGTTCGGCGACTGCAGTCCGGCCATCGGCGCGACGTCCCCACCCAGCTCGGCGACCGAACCGTCGATGAGGTCGCCGACGACGGCCACCAAGTCCGGCTCCGTGCTATTGACAAGGTCCACGAGCCGCTCCATCACGGCTTTACGCCGGATGCTGCCCAGATGAGCGTCGGCGAACATGGTGATCCGGAAGCCGGCAAAAGCGGGATCCAGGCCGGCGATCTGCACCGGAACCCGGCGTATGAGGGGATCTCCCATGGCCCGCGTGATGCCGTACCCGCCGACGCTCGCGGCCGCTATCCCGGCTCCGACAGCGATCGACCTGGACAGGAACAGCCGTCTGGTCACCGCGCCCGAGTCGTCGCCAGTCGGCCGGCTCGCACCGTCGGTACCGCTGGCACCGTCCGTACCGCTAAATCCGTCCGTACGGCCAGGTCCGTCCGTACCGACGACATCGTTCGTACGGTCGGTGTCGCTCGCGCTGTCCAGTGCGCTCGCCCGGACATCCCGCTCAGCAAGCGGAAGCCGACTCGCTGACCCAGCTGCGGCTGGAACTGCTTCGGCCGGCACCGGATCTGCGGTATTAGTTGCCTCGACTGCAGACTCCGAGCGGCGGCGGAGGAGCCATACGCCGAGCCGGACGAGGTCACCCACCAGGAGAAACAGCACCAGATAGAAGGCGAAACCGAGCCAGCTGAAGCCCACCCAGGCCAGGGGGATGGCCAATCCGGGCGGCAACAGGAACGTCGAAACCTGGGCCGCCACGGTGGACACCATGGCCCCGACCAGCAGCCACCTGCCGAGGCGCCGACTGCGCGAACCGGCCACCGTTGTCGACCGGACCAGCCGCCGCCAGAGGTAGAAGTGCATCACGCTCAGGACGATCACGACCACCCCGAGGAACCCCAGCAGGGCGATCACCGACACGGGCACATCATCCACGTTGGGTCCGTGCTGACTCCTGGCAGTGCAGCATCGGTACCGTTGCCTCCCGTGACGGCTCCGGACCTCGAGAACCAGCTGGCTGGCGCCGATCTGCTGATCGTCGGGTCCGGCTTCTTCGGGCTGACCATCGCCGAACGGGTGGCCACGCAGTTGGACAAGCGGGTCGTGATCCTCGATCGCCGGTCCCACATTGGCGGAAACGCGTACTCCGAGGCTGACCCGTCGACCGGCATCGAAGTGCACAAGTACGGCGCGCACCTCTTCCACACGTCCAACAAGCGGGTTTGGGACTACGTCAACCAGTTCACCGACTTCACCGACTACAAGCACCGGGTCTTCACCATCTATCAGGACCGCGTCTACC
>JALZIX010000304.1 GCA_030860025.1 Actinomycetota bacterium | reverse complement strand
GGTACGTCGGGTTCCTCGACGGGTCGACCCGATTGTTCCCCGACTGGGACATCTCGATCCTCGGCTACCAGATACCGGCGATCTTCTGGCCCACGGCGGTATTACCCGGAATCCTTGTCGTGCTCCTGCTGCTCTATCCGATGATCGAGCGAAAACTCACCAAGGACAACGCGCGCCACAACCTCTTGCAGCGCCCCCGCGACGTT
This sequence comes from Actinomycetota bacterium, assembly GCA_030860025.1. Classification (GTDB taxonomy): domain Bacteria; phylum Actinomycetota; class Actinomycetes; order Mycobacteriales; family Geodermatophilaceae; genus JACCQS01. Next base: position 2,818 of record JALZIX010000304.1, on the reverse strand, counting down.
CCGGTGCGCACCTCGCTCGGCATGATGGTGATCACCTTCTACATGGTCCTGTGGATCTCCGGCGGCAACGACCTCATCGCCGACAAGTTCAACATCAGCCTCAACGCGATGACCTGGATCGGCCGGATCGCTTTGATCGTCCTGCCGCCGATCGTCTACATGCTGACCTATCGCCTGTGCCTCGGGCTGCAGCGCCATGACCGCCAGGTGCTCGAGCATGGAATCGAAACCGGCATCATCAGACGCTTGCCCAGCGGCGAGTTCATCGAGGTCCATCAACCCCTGGGACCGGTGGACGAGCACGGCCACGGCTTGCTGCAATACGGGGGCGCGAGCATCCCCAAGAAGATGAATGCCCTTGGCTCCGGCGGACGGCGGATCCGTGGCTTCTTCACTCCAGTCGAGGAACCGGCCGCCACCCGGACCGAGCTCGAACAAGGGGAACTCGCCGGCTCCGGCCGACCCGGCGATGGTGGGCTTCCCGCAGATGGTGGGCGTCCCTCAGACGAGCGTCCCTAGCCTGCCTGACTGACTACGGACCAGTGCAGGGCGATGCGAAGTCGGTCAGTCGTGCGTGGCGGGTGCGCGATGGTAGTACTCGAAGAGGAGTCCACCGACTGAGAACAGCACCGCGGCGATCCCGAGAATCATCAACCACACGAAGTTGTAGGCAAGTCCGCCGGCCAGGAGTGACGCCGCGAAAGCGAGGGTGACTGGCCAGTAGCTGCCGGGACTGAAGAAGCCAAGATCGCCTGCGCCCTCCGCGATCTCGGCGTCCGGGCGGTCCTCAGGCCGGAGGTCGATGCGACGCGCGACGAACCAGAAGTAACCGCCGATGATCAGACAGAGTCCCCCGGACAGAGCCATCGCCACGGTACCGATCGGTTCCACTGCCCAGATGCCGTACACGACGGCGCACACGAAGAGGAACAGCGCGAGGCCATTGAAAACTGCGGCTTCGACCTTCACGACTGGGCCTCCCGTGAATGCGACCGACGTCGATGCTGGCCCCTAATCACCGCTGCTCGCCTGCTCTCGACTGGTGTCCATCGGCCGCGTCGTTGAGGACAGCGGGTCCTGCCCGATGGATTCGAGCGCTTCAGCCGTGGTCATCCCGGACTCTCGGGCGTTGATGTAGGAGGCGAAGTCTTCTTGGGGCACAGCGCGGACCTCGAAGTTCATGTACGCGTGATAGCTCCCGCAGAGTTCCGCGCAGCGGCCCACGTAGGCACCTTCCTCACGGACGGTGACTTGGAAGATGTTGTCCTGACCGTCATTCTCCCCCGGAAAGATATCCAGCTTGAAGAGGAATTCCGGCACCCAGAACGAGTGGATGACATCGCTCGAGTCCACGTCAAAGCGGACCACCTGGTCGACCGGCAGGACCAAGATGGGGATCTCCGTAGAAGTGCCGACCGTCGAAACCGGCTGCTCTGAATCCTCGACCTGGGTGTCTGCGTATTCGAATTCCCAGTTCCACTTGAACGAATGCACCTGAACCGTCAGTTCCGGCTCTTCGCTGTCGTCAAGGACGAAGTTCTGCACGACCACCGTGTAGTAGAAGAGGCCGAGCACCAAGATCAGCGGGATGATCGTGTACACGATCTCCAGCGGCAGGTTCTCCTTGAACTGCCGGGGAATCTCGTTGTCCTTCACCCGGTGGAACGCCACCGCCCAAAAGATCAGGCCCCACACGATGACGCCGACCACCAGCGCCGCGATGACCGAGCCGGTCCATAGCTCGCGCATCTTCTCGGCCTGGTCCGTGATGCCTTCCGGCCAGCCGAAACGGAGGAACTCCTGGCTGGCACAACCAGTCATCGACACCAGCAACAGCGTCAGCACTCCAGCCCGCGTCACGAGCTTTCGCCGGGCTGTCACAGGCTGCCTCCTGGGTGGTCAACGACGGCATTCACCGCCTCGCGAGAGTATCGGAAGGTCCTTCCGGGTTGGGCGTGGGGCGCGACGTGACAGCCACTTCGTGGCGGCTCCGGGTCACCGTGGAGACGGGGTAGCGTCGAGCTGTGGATTCGCGCATCTTCGGACCCAAGCGGCTCGCCTGCCATGTCGGGGTGCTGGTCGTGTTTCTGGTCTGCCTTCGCCTGGGTTGGTGGCAGTGGCAGCGCTCGCAGGATCTGGGTGGGGCCGCCCAGAACCTGGCCTATGCACTGCTGTGGCCGGTCTTCGGCGCGTACGCCGTCTACGTGTGGGTGCGCCTGTTGAAGATGGAGCTCAGCGGCTATCAGGGCAGACAGGGCAACGGCGGTCCGATCCTCGGTCGACCCGACGGGGAGATGGGCGATGGCTCGGACCAACCCAGCACAGCGCTGCTGCCCTACGTGGCTCCGGACCCCGAACTCGTCGCATACAACGCGTACTTGAGCGCACTCAACCAGCAGGCCGCTGCCAAACAAGCAGCCAAACAGGGAGTCCGGCGTGCCCGCTGAGGCCGTCAGGCTGACCCCCGGCATGAGCGCTGCGCTCCTGCGTTTCCGGGTCATCGCCATCGTCGTCGGTATCGGCCTCATCATCTTGGTGCTGGTCGGGATGCCGCTGAAGTACTTATCCGACATCCCGACGGTCGTAGCCGTCGTCGGACCTGCCCACGGCGCGCTTTACGTCCTCTATCTGATCGCCGCCTTCGAGTTGTCCCAGCGGGCTAAATGGTCGTGGCGGGGCACCATTGCCATCCTGCTGGCCGGGACCATCCCGTTCCTGTCCTTCGTTGCCGAACGTGTTGTCACCCGGAAGGTCCGAGCCCGAGTTCGGCTCTAAGCGGTGCGGCTTTGACCGCCGAGTGGGAGCGGCGCGGCACCCG
>JALZIX010000300.1 GCA_030860025.1 Actinomycetota bacterium | reverse complement strand
GTCCGTGCCGCTTGCTGACGGTGACCTCTCGGACGCCAGGCTCGATGTCGCACAGTGTCATTCGGACATGCCCCGTTCGGATCTGCGGGTGGCGAAGGATGCGGGCCAGTCGGCGCTGTGGTGGCTGAGGTGAGGTAACTACGTAGGAGTACTTCTCATCCTCGTAGCCTCGCTCGGCCCGCTTGGCCTGCCGATGGCGGATCGAACGAGTCAGCCGTACCGAGAAGTGGCACCAGTCCTGGGTTGATTCGAGGGGGCACACCTCCTCGTGCGGGCAGGGCGCCAGTACGGAGTGTCGCGCGGCGATCAAGGCAGATCTGGCGGCCAGGATTCGGCGGTAACCCGCCGGCGTGCCGGCATCGATCACCGCGACGACTGATGCAGCGCTGGACATCTGGCTCATCACACTGTCGCGCGTCGCTGGTTCGAGTTCGCCGAGCAGGAAGCCGCAGACGACCAGATCGAAGCCCTGACCCGCGGACGCGCCCGCTGGCTGATCAACTCGCCCTGCAGTGCGGGTGATCTGCACGGGACTGCTCGACAGCATCCGTTCCGCCGCAGCCAGGGCATGCGTGGAGTTGTCCACCAGATGGCTCGATTCCAGCGACCGGAAGACATCGGCTGCTGCCCAAGTGCACGCGCCCGTACCGGCCCCGAGGTCGAGCAGGGTCCGTGGCCGGAAGTCGGGCCGGATAGTGGCGAGCCCCTCGAAGACTTGTCGTGCGGCGGCGTAGGTGGCCGGCATCCGCGTGGTCAGGTACCCAGCCGAATCCAGCGGTGAGGACACGATCGGTTCCCTGGCGGATTCATCAGCGCGGTATCGCTGGCTGAGCCGTTCTGCGGCTTGCCAGAGTTGGCGAGTGGAGTAACCGTCCAGCTCCGCTTCAAGGGCCTGCCGGAGTTGGTCGGGAAGCTCAACCATGAGCCTGTAGCCATCCTCGTCGTACGGCAACCCGGGTCGTCTGATCGTCGTACGGGCTCCCGGCGGAGACCGGGCCGGTGAACTCTGCGGCCGCGTTGGCCGAACCTGGGAGTGTCTCCCGAATGATCCGCTCGAGCGCCGACAACTCCGCTCGCTGGTCGCGGACGAAGGTGCCGTCCACGACCGCTCCGTGGCCTGGGACGACTGGCCCGCGGGCTAGGGCGTGTACGCGCCCAAGCGTCCCCGGCCAGTCGAAGGGAAAAGAGTCGTCGAAGCCGGGCGGATTGCCCTCCTCGACCAGATCGCCTGCGAAGAGCACTGACCCGTCCGGCCCGCAGTCGACGTCGACAACCAAGTCGCCACCGGTGTGGCCGCGTCCCAGGAAGCGCAGGTCGACCGTGCGGTCACCCAGAATCAGCTCGGCATGTTCGTCGACCAACCGGTCGGCAAGGTCGATGGGCGCGCTCTGGATCTGATCGGCGATGTCATCGCGTCCTGAGCTCCGGGTCAGTTCTACCGCGCACTCGCGCTGCGGTTCGCCGCTGGCCGCAAGCTCCTTGGCCGCGGCCGTGTGACTCCATATCTCGGCCGGCCGGAATGCGGCGTTGCCGAAACAGTGGTCCCAGTGCGCGTGCGTGTTCACGACAGTCCACGGGAGCGGTGTGATCTGTCGGATGGCCTCAATCAGATCAGCAGCCTCGCCGAGATGCAGGCGAGTGTCGATCACCAAGCAGGCATGGGACCCGACAACCAGCCCACAGTTGAGATCCAGCGAGGCATGTCGGCGGACGAAGACCCGGTCCCCGATCTCCTGCCAGGGCTCGCCTGTGGTCATAGGACAAATCCTCGCGCACGGACCAAGACCTTGACCCGGCCACGGGTAACCCGTTCGAAGTTCTACGGCGGGCCTTGACCGAGTGCTGCTGGTGGCCAGTCGTGCCGGGGTGGGGGTGGTCGGTGGGTGGTGTTGATCCGGGGTGCGCGTTGGGGGTCGAGTCGGGTTGGTGGTCGGAGCCAGATCCGGCCGCGGTGGTGGAAGGCTTCCCATTCGCTCTTTTCGATTTCGCGGTGGTGGATCCAGCAGAACAGGCCGCCGTTGACCTGATCGGTGCGGCCGCCCGCCTGCCAAGGGATCAGGTGATGGATCTGACACCAAGACGCGGGCCGCGAGCAGCCGGGCCAGGTGCAGCCGCCGTCCCGGATTTCCACCGCGATCCGCGCGCCGCCCTTGAACAGGCGTTGTTCGCGGCCCACATCGATCGGCTGGCCGTGGCTGTTGAGGACGGCGGGGATGATTCCGGCGTCGCAGGCCAGCACCCGGGCCAGGGTGGGGCTGATCTCGGTCCCGTCGTCCAGCACCCCGCACCCGCCTCGATCCCGGAGTGAGGCCAGGGGGATGGTGACCCGGATCTGGGCCTTGCCACCCTCGCTTGCTGTGGCCGGGTGGTGCAGTCCGCGGAGGCAGACCTCCACGAACGCGTCATACCGTCGAGCGGCCGGGCCGCGCAGATCCTTACCGGCCACCAGGACCGTCCAGGGCCCGATGCCAGGGTCGGCGCCGGCGTCACCGGCGGGGACGTCGGACCAGGGCGTGCACAACGGTTCCAGCGCGGCGGCGATCACCGCGTACCCGGCGGCGTCGTACCGGCCGCGGATGGTGCCGCCGGACCCGTACGGGTCGGGAGTGAAGCTCAGCCCGCGTTTGCCAAACGCCCTCTTCTCATGGTCGCGGATCTTCGCCTCATCCCGGGCCTGCACACCCTCAGGGTCCAACAGCTCCTCCAGGCGGCGACCGAGCCGGCCCAGGGCGACCGGGTCCAGCTCGGCGCACGCCTTGATCAACGTGGTCTCGCCCTCGGCGCGCATGTCCGAGTTGACTTGGTCGGTGAGATCGGTGAGCGCTTCGACGATCACCTCGACCTCCCCCAGGTTGACCTCACCGTCGCCCAATGCCTGGGCGGTGGCGGGGAGCTGTTCGCGCAGGGATCGGGCGGTCTTCACCAGGCGGGAGGCTTCACCGGCTGCCAGGCGGTGCGAGCAGCGCAACCACCCGGTCATCGAACTCGCACCCCGCGTCAACGCCAACCCACGTGCGTCGGCCTCACCCAGCCGGGCCAACAGCACCGCATCCGCCTGCGCTCGAAGCGCGACCGCATCAGCTACTTCGGCGGCCAGCTGGTTGTCGGTCAGCGACCACAATGCCACTCTGGCGGCCGCCAAGACCGCGGCCCGCGCGTCGCCCAGCCCGGAGACTGCCGGCGGGCTGAGCAGCGTGGTCACACCATGAACCTACGAAGCGGGTCTGACATTCTCTGGCCGTGAAAGCCCCTGCGGTCCAATATATTCCAAGAACTTTGCGCAATCTAAGGTGTGACCGACCGCAACCATCAAAGACCGCAGGCCAACAGCGCAACCCAGCCCACCCCTCGTACGCGCTGTTGCCGCGTAGTTTCTTACCTAAACCAGTACCCACGATCCGCCGTTGCTGCGCACTTCGTACATCACCAGCCCTCGGAAACTGCCCGATCCTCCGCAAGCCCATCAGCCAACGATGCGCATCGAGCGACCGCGGGCATCGATAGGCGCTTGTCCGTTTCCGTCACACCCGAAGACCCGCGCCTTGCCGGTCAACCATCGTCGCGCTGACCATGCAGCGACGCAGGCGTCCAGGCAGTCGTCCAGCCCCGGACCCGGCGGGACATCGCCCAACGCCTGCGTGATGTCCACGAACCGAGCCAACGCCGAGATCCGCCGTCCTACACCACGCGCGGTGCGCTTCGGCGCATCGATCCCGGCCTCGAGAGACGAAAGGAGACCTCGGGATGTACCTCGATGACGCGTGCGTCTGCGGGGTCACCGAGAACCTCGTCCACCGCGGCAATTCGGTCAGTGATGTTCCAGGTCTGCATAGACAAGCCATACCCGGTCAACCTCCTACTGAGCGCATTAGCTTCCGCGAACGTTTCAGCCTCAACCACGGAACGAACTGGCGTGAGGAAGACCGAGTTGGCCGCCGCCCACGGGCGCAGGAATTCGCGTGCCGCGAGATCCGCGCCTCGTCGAAAGCCGACGCCAGGCTCGGGCAAGCCAATCGGGATATCGATCGCAACCACAGCTGCGTCCACTGCCACAACTCCAGCAGCGTTGGGAAATAGCTGCCACTCCACACTCCGGCCGCGGACGAGAGCGCCGATCCAGGCACCACCCGGGCAGCCATCCACGCCGAGCACGAGTTCCTCGGGGTCACCCATATCCCAAAACCCTAGGTCCTGGGACCGTGACGTACTTTGAATCCCAGTTCCGACCCAGGGGAGACTGTGCTCGTCGTATGCGGTGAAGCACTCGTTGACTTGATCAGCGACGGCTCACCCGCGGCCTACGTCGCCAGACCGGGGGGGAGCCCGCTCAATGTCGCTGTCGGCGCCGCGCGGCTTGGGGTTCACACTTCGCTGCTGACTCGGTTCGGTACCGGCCGTTTCGGCGACGCTCTCCGCGCGCATGCGACCGCATCGGGGGTCGACGTCTCACTCAGCGTGAACGCCAAGGAACCGGCAACGATGGCTGTGGTCAGCCTGAACGAAGAAGGTGCAGCTCAGTACGACTTCTATGTCGACGGTACGGCCGAGTCAGGTTGGCATGCATCGGAACTGCCCGAGCCACTGCCCGCCGGGACGCACGTACTGCATGTCGGGTCGATCGCATCTTGGCGGACGCCGGCCGCCGACGTGATCACCCAACTTGTTGTCCGCGAGCACAAACGGGGCGCCGCCCTTATCAGCTTCGACCCAAATCTGCGTCCCGCGCTGGTCCAGGACGCCGAGCAAACCCGCGACCGAGTCGAGCGACTCGTTCACCATGCTCATGTGGTCAAGGTCAGCGCCGAGGACATCACCTGGCTCTACCCCGACGAGCCGCCGGCTGCAGCCACACTGCGCTGGTCGCAGATCGGTCCAGATCTGGTGGTGCTTACCGACGGCCCGAATGAGGTACGCGCCTACCGTGGCGGCCGCCAGGCCGCCAATCTGCCGGCCGCCGCCAGTTCGGTCGTCGACACAGTCGGAGCCGGAGACGCCTTCACAGCTGGCCTGTTAGCTGCTCTATCGGAACGGAAGCTGTTGGCTCCCGGAGAACTACGCGACATCGACGACGCGACACTCGCAGCTGTTCTCGACAGCGCCGGATTGGTGGCGGCCCTGACCTGCGGTCGGTCGGGCGCTGACCCACCGACCCGAGCAGAGCGGGACATGGCGCTGCGCTCACTCGGGGGAGCCTGAGACGCTAGGTGCATGCCGCTGCATCCCCAGGCCCGCGCCTATCTCGATGCCCAGCCGCCTCCGACCACCAACTACCCCACGGTGCAGCAGATGCGGGAGGGCTCGGAGGACATCACCCGCTTCGCCGGACCCGGCCCGGCACTCGCCGCGGTCGAGGATCGGCTCATCGGGGGAGTGCCGTGCCGGGTCTACCGGCCCTCGACCGGGACTTCCCTCCCGGCCGCTGTCCACCTCCACGGCGGCGGCTGGGTCGGCGGCGATCTCGACACTCATGACACTGCCTGCCGGATGATCGCGGCGCAGTCGGGCTTGGCGGTGGTCGCAGTCCACTACCGCCGCGCTCCTGAGGACCCGTTCCCGGCGCCGATCGACGACGTCGAGGCGGTGGCTGCCGCCCTGCGCGAGAGTTCCGTCCCCGGTGTCGACGGAACGAGGTTGGCGATCATGGGTGACAGCGCCGGCGGCCATCTGGCCGCCGTCGTGGCGCGTCGGGCCCGGGACCGCAATCTTGCGCCGTACCTGTACCAGGCACTGATCTATCCGGTGATCGACGCTGCCATGGACTCCCCTTCCTACACCCAGAACGCCGAGGGGTACGGACTGCTCGCCCGCAGCATGGAGTTCTACTGGGACTGCTTCGCACCCGAAGGCGTGGACCGGTCAGACCCGGATGTGTCCCCGGCGCGGGCAACGGACCTGTCCGGTCTGCCGCCGGCGTACGTATTGACCTGCGAGTACGACCCGTTACGCGACGAGGGTGAGGCCTACGCCGCTGCGCTCGCCGAGGCGGGCGTTCCAACGGTGGCGGTCCGGATGGTGGGGATGATCCACTCGTTCTTCCGGCTGCCGGCCGGCTTCGACGCCAGCCGCGTAGCCCTCAGCCAGGTGGCGGCGTTGTTGGCGGCGGTTGCCGAGGGCCCCGTCGAGTGAGCCGGGCACTGCGCGCCTGACGTGGGTACGGTCGATACATGACGACTGCGCCGGTCCTCAGTACCGCGGGAATTCGCGCCATCGAGGTGGTGCTTCCCTGCATCGACCTCGATCCGACGGTCGATTTCTTCCTGGACCGGCTCGGGTTCCGCCTCGATGTGATCATGCCGGCAGATGATCCCTCCGTCGCCCTGCTATCCGGTCACGGAGTGCGGATTCGCTTGGAGCGCGGTCGAGCCGGTGACCCCGGGGAACTGCGCCTTGCCTGCGATCAGCCGGAGCAGTGGGATACCGATCTGCTCACCGCGCCGAACGGCACCCGGATCCACATCGTCGCTGCCAACCCACCATTGGTCATCCCGGACTCGCCCCCGCTGTTCGAACTCACCAGGGACGGCGGCGACATCGGTGGCGTCGGGCGGGCGGGGATGCGGTACCGGGATCTGCTGCCCAAGAGGCAGGGTGGCCGGTTCATCGCCTCACACATCCTGATCCCGGAGGGCGGCCCCGTCCCGGACTACGTCCATCATCACCGGGTCCGGTTCCAGATGATCTATTGCGCCGCCGGCTGGGTCCGGGTGGTCTACGAGGACCAAGGCCCGGCTTTCCTCCTGCGGGCTGGTGACTGTGTCTTGCAGCCGCCGGGCATCCGGCACCGGGTGCTGGAGAGCTCACCGGGCATGGAGGTCATCGAGATCGGGTGCCCGGCCGAGCACGAGACCACGGCTGAGCACGTAATCACGCTGCCCACATCCGAGGTTCGTCCGGATCGACTCTTCGAGGGTCAGCGGTTCGTACGGCACACCGCCGCCGACGCGGTCTGGGAGCCCTGGCGGTTGCCCGGCTTCCAGTGCCGCGACACCGGCATCGAATCGGCGACTGACGGCCTGGCCGGCGTCCGGGTGATCCGCCTGGATGGTCTCGTCGGAGATACTGACAGCACCCAGGCAGCGCCCGGATTGGTTCACGACGGCGAGTTGCTGTTCTGGTTCCTCCTTTCGGGCACCGCGACCCTGCACACCGAAGGCCGCCCCGAAGAGCCGCTGGGGAAGGGCGCGGCTGTCGCCGTGCCGGCTGGCATGCGTCACCGGTTGACGCCCACCTCGGAAGACCTGCAGTTGCTCGAGGTCACCCTTCCTTCGCCGTTGACTCTCAGGTCGATAACTCAGTAGCGAGGTCGAGCCTGCAACACTGCACGGCATGCGCGTCTACCTAGGCAGCGATCACGCCGGTTTCGAACTGAAGAGCCATCTGATCGAGGAGTTGCAAGCCGCCGACCATGACGTCGTCGACATCGGCCCGCACGCCTACGACGAAGAAGACGACTACCCGGCCTACTGCCTCGCAACCGGCGAAAAGGTCGTCGCCGATTCCGGCAGCCTCGGCGTCGTCATCGGCGGTTCCGGAAACGGCGAGCAGATCGCGGCTAACAAGGTGTCCGGTGTACGCGCGGCTCTAGCCTGGTCCCACGAGACAGCAAGCTTGGCCCGGGAACACAACGACGCGAACATCGTCGCGATCGGGGCGCGAATGCACACCCCGGAGGAGGCAACCTCTTTCGTCACTGCGTTCTTGACCACCCAGTTCTCCGGCTACCCGCGCCACGCCCGCCGGATCAGACAGGTCACCGAATATGAACGGACACATCAACTCCCGGACCTGCCCGAGCCGGAATGAATCCCCTGGTGACCGGTGGGGTCAGAAGGTCTCTGGGCTGTAGGTCGCCGCGGGCCAGCCGAACGCAGTCGTTGCAGCGGCCAACGCGCCAGGGGTGATCTCGCGGACGCGGCCCGCGGCGGCCAGCGTCCCCAGCGAGGTGTCTCCGAGGAAAACCGCACCCAGTGTCTCAGCTGACAGCGCCAGATCTGGCTCGCCGTCGGTCGGCGTGCAACGGGCGTACGACGGACCACCGGTCAGCCGCCAGCGCCCGGCATTCCACGCGCAGAACTCGTCGTCGACCTCGAGGATCAGATCAATGGTCGTCGGATAACGCCTGGCGGCCAGCGCCGCATCGACGTCGACCAGGCGAATGTAGAGACCATCACCCTGGGCCATGGCGACCGCGCGCGGGTCGGTCAACAGATGTCGAAGTGGGTCGTCTCGGCTCGCTCCTGGCGCGGCCACGTAGCGGTTCAGGTCCATCGAGATGAGATAGCGCCAGAGCGCGGCCCGCGCCGCTGGGTGTGCGGCGAGCAACTCGATGACGAAGACAGTGCCCTCAGGTCCGGTCTCGCCCCAATCCGCCTTGCGGCGATAAAGGGCGTACCCCGACACCGTGCCGTCGGCATCGGCGTGCAGCACGTATCGCCGGGCGGTCTTGCCGTCGCGGTGTTTCTCCGGGTCTAGCAGCAGGCTGTCCCACCACGTCCCGGGGCGGGAGATGAGTCCCGGCGTTTCCGGCCGTAGAGCGTCATACAACGGAATGGCAGCGGACCGATAGTCCTTCTCCTCCACCGGGTAGACCCGCCCGCTACCGGCGTCCACATCCGGACGAAGCCGCATTCGATGGGTTTCACCCTTGAGCCGGCCCCGATAGCTGGCCAGCCCGTATCCGAAACGTCCGTAGATCCCGGCTTCCGAGGCATAGAGCGCCGCGATCGGTTCCTTCGCCGCCTCGTGCACCTCCCGCAACTGGCGGCGCATCATCGCAGTGAGGACGCCACGGCGTCGATGGGTCGTGGCGACCGAAACCAGGGTTACCGCGGCAAAGGGGACAACCGCCCCCGGGATCGTCATGTCCCGGGTGTAGATCCCCGCCGTTGCAACTACCCGGTCGCCGTCCCACAACCCCAACGTCCGCTCCGGCTCGAAGACCATCCGGTCGCCTTCAACGTCGGTGAGATCCTCACCGAACCCCTCGGCGAGGCAAACGAAGGCGGCGTCGAACTCCTCGGCGGTGAACGGGCGCAGTTGGCTCTCGATGTCGTCAGGCACGTGGTCTGTCTACTCCCGATCACTGAGCTGGTCAGCCGATTTTCGCGCGCTTGACTTTACTTAGCAATCTCACTAAACATTCACCATGCCCCAGCCAGTCATTTCCATCGCTCAGTACCGCGTCAGGGCCGGCGCCGAGGAAGACTTCGAGGACGTACTCCGCCTCCATCAGCGAGCGCTCCGGGAACTCGAACTCGTCACCGACCGCCCGTTCGAGACGTTTCTCGGTGAGGAGCGAGGCATTGGGGGGCCGTGGTTCGTGGAGATCTTCGAGTGGGCCGACCCAATGGCGGCTCAGGCGGCGCACACCCATCCGCGAATCAGTGCGGCCTGGGAGACTATAGGCGCGTTGTGCCAGGCCAGAGGGGATCGGCCGATGTTCGAGTTCCATTCTGGCCGCCCGTTGGACCTTTCGTGATCCGGTGTCCGACCCCAAGCCACGCGGACTACGGGAAATCGATGAACTCGACGCCGTCTTCGGTGCCTTGGCGCACAACACCAGACGACACATCTTGCAGGTTCTGCACGCGCGCGAAGGCTCGATGACCGCGGGCGCTCTCGCCTCCCGCTTTTCGCACTCCTGGCCGACGACGACCCGCCATCTCGGGGTGCTCGTCAAGGCCAGGCTGATCGATGTTCGACAAGACGGTCGAGAACGGCACTACGTCCTCAACCGAGAGCGATTGACTGACGCACTGGAGCTGTGGCTCCCGAGCGTCGGTCTCAAGTAGCCAACGATCCAGTCCGGAACCGACGAAGGAGCACACCATGTTGATTGGCGCCCATTCCATCCTGTTCACGGCCGATGCCGAGGCCGACCGCAATTTCTTCCGCGACGTGCTGCAGTTCCCCTCCGTCGATTCCGGCGGCGGCTGGCTGATCTTCAAACTCCCGCCCGGCGAGCTCGCCTGCCACCCCACGGACGGCGCCCCGACGTACGAGCTCTATTTGATGTGCGATGACGCGCACGCGGAAGTCGAGAAGCTCAAGGCAGCCGGTGTGGAGATCACCAAAGAGATCACCAACGAAGGTTGGGGCTTGCTAACGGCGCTCAAGACGCCGAGCGGGAGCGAACTAGGCCTCTATCAGCCGACGCACCCGATGGCCTTCGACCTCACCTAGAACGCGCCGACACCGCCGGTCATTTGCGCCAGGCGCGAGTTCCCTCGTCGAGTACAGCCATCTCGGCCTCGGACAGCGAGATCGCCAGCGCGCCTGCGTTGGACTTGGCCTGGGCTGCATTCTTGGCTCCGGGAATGGGTACGGCGCCGCGCTGGATCATGACATCGCTCCCACGCCAAGTGGTGCGACCACGATCCCGGTCTTGCCCAACTCCCACGGGTTGCATGCGACTCACCGGGCGTTCGTTGTCGCAGGGGCGAAGGCATCAGCATTGGCTTGTGCCCAGGACCGAAAGTCGGTGGCGGGGCGGCCGAGCAGGTTGGGCACGTCGGGGCTCACGATGTCGACCACGCCGTCAATCACGGCGGCGTAGTACTCGACCTGCATGTCGATCAGGAACGGCGGCATTCCAGCCTGTTCCATTCCCGCCCGGAAGGCCTGAGCGGGGACATCGACGTGCTGTACGGGGCGGTCCAGAACCTCGCTCAGCACCGCGGCGATGTCGGCGGTGCGCAACGCCTCAGGTCCGGTGAGCCGGTAGGTCTGGCCATGATGTCCATCGGTGGTCAAAACCTTGGCGGCGACGGCGCCGATGTCGGCCGGATCCACGAACCCGACCCGGCCGCTGCCGCTCGGCACGAAGATCGAACCGGCGGAAAGGATCGTGTCGCGCCACCAGGCCGTATTGGTCATGAACTCGCTGGGATGCAGCACCGTCCACTCGAGCCCGGACTCCCGTAACAACGCCTCACCAGGTAGATGCGGACGCCCACCGGCGATTCCGCCGAGTTCGGCGCCGAGCGAGGACACCATGACGACGTGCCGCACGCCCGCCTGCACCGCGGCCCTGATAAGGGCCGCATCCTGTGCTGGGACGTCGGGCCCGGGAGCGAGGATGAACAGCCGCTCGACGCCCTGCAGAGCCGGTCCGAGCGTGGCGGGATCGTCGAGGTCCGCTGCGACGACGTCGAGCCGGTCTTGATAATCCGAGACTCGGGACGGATCACGTGCCAGGACGCGCACCGCTGCGTCGGTCTTGGCAAGCTCCTCCAGTACGTGCCGTCCGATGTTCCCGGTCCCGCCGGTCACGACGATCACCTGGGCGTCCTTGTAATCTCGGTCATCTCTCCTCCTACGGTCGTCAGCGACGGTAAGTGGTCAGCACGGGATCCTCAATGCGCTAACATCTCTGTTTCTTGTCCATTCATCCTGAGACGTTGGAGTCATGGACGTATTGTCAGATGTGCTCGACACGGTCCGGGTGGAGAACGGCCTGCTCTTTCAGACGGAGCTGGCCGCGCCGTGGGGCATCCGCGCCGGCTCGCGGGAGCAGTTGGCCTTCCATGTCGTCACCCGTGGGCGGTGCTGGCTGGCCGTGGCCGGCATGGACGCGCCGATCGCGATCGAAACCGGAGATGTCGTGGTGCTCGCACCCTGGCGCGACCACTCGCTCAGCGACGCACCGGATACCCCGGCCCACGACATCGAGGACCTGGTGGCGTCCGGAGCGTTCTGTCAGATCGGCGAACGACAGGGTTCGGCAGATCCGGGGGTGGCCACCACAGAGTTGGTCTGTGGATGGATCCGGCTCTCCGATCCGCGTAGCGAGGTACTGCTGTCCGCATTACCCGCCGTTTTGCACGCCCGAGAGTTGGGCTCCGAAGTCGGCCCATGGCTGGCACAGACGGTCAGAATGCTCAGCTACGAGTCGCGAGGCAGCCATCCGGGTACGACGACGGTCGTCAATCGATTGTGCGACGCGCTGTTCGTCTACGTACTGCGCAGCCATCTGGCCTCGCTACCCCCAGAGAAGCCCAGTTGGCTACGGGCTCTGGTCGAACCACAGATCGGCGAAGCGCTGCAGCTCATCCACGACGACCCAGGGGCGCCCTGGAGCGTCGACAAGCTCGCCGCAAACGTCGGCATGTCGCGGTCGGCCTTCTCGGCCCGGTTCACCCGAACCGTCGGCGAAGCGCCGATGCAGTACCTGGCTCGCTGGCGAGTGCGAAAAGCTGCCGCACTACTGCGAGAGGGAACCCTGGATCTGACCGCGATCGCCCGGCGCACGGGATACAGCTCGGCAGCCGCATTCAGCAAGGCCTTTACTCGTGAGCACGAGCTCGCACCAGGCGCCTATCGGCGGGTCAATCGGCCGGCCTGATGCTCCAGAAGATCGGCTGCATCGGCGGCGGCCCCGGTGGCCTCTTCTTCGCCCTGCTGGCAAAGAGCGCAGACCCTTCGCGCAAGGTCACCGTCTACGAACGCAACCGGGCCAGCGACACATTCGGCTTTGGGGTGGTCTTCTCCGATGCCACGCTGGCCCGCATCGACGAAGCAGACCCGGTTCTACGCACGGCGCTGCACGAGCATGGGGTGCACTGGGATCCGATCGAGGTCCGCCTGAAGGGCGAGCGGCTGCGCTGCGGTGGCATGGGCATGGCTGCGGTGGAACGCAAGACCCTGCTGGGGTTGCTTCAGCAGCGCGCCCGCGCTGCCGGAGTTGACATCCGCTTCGAGGCCTCGGCCGACCCAGCCGAGTTGCTGGCCAGCGATGTCGATCTCATTGTGGCCGCGGACGGGGCAAACTCGGGTGCCCGGGCCATGTTCGCCGATCAGTTCGTCCCCAGCGTGGAGGTGGCGACTGCAAAGTTCATCTGGTTGGGCACCACCTACCCGTTCGAGGGGCTTACGTTCGTCCACCAACGCGGACCGCACGGCGTCTTCGCGGTACACGGTTATCCGATCGGCAACGGGGTCAGCACGTTCATCGTCGAGACCGACGAGGCGTCCTGGCGCAACGCTGGCCTGGACTCCTTCGACGTGAATCAACCGCCGGGCTCCAGCGACGAGGAGTCCAAGAGCTACCTCGAGAATCTCTTCGCCGAGCAGATCGATGGCGCATCCCTGCTCACGAACAACTCGCGGTGGGGAAACTTCCGCACCTGGCGGACGCGGGCCTGGTCACATGGCCGGATGGCGCTGCTCGGGGACGCTGCGCACACCGCCCATTTCTCGGTCGGGTCGGGGACCAAGATGGCGATGGAGGACGCGGTAGCGCTCGCAGCGGCGCTGGACCGACACGGCGCTGACGTCCCGGCCCTCTTGTCCGCCTACGAGCAGGATCGGCAACCCCAGGTCGCGAGGATCCAGGACTCTGCTCGGCCGAGTCTCTCCTGGTGGGAACACTTCGGTCGCTACCACGACTCCCTCCAGCCCTGGCAGTTCGCCTATCACTTCCTGACCCGCAGCATCACCGACGCGCAATTGGCTCGCCGCGATCCAGGGTTCGTGGGCGCCAGCCACGATCGCTGGGTCGCGGAGCATCGGGCGAGCCCGCTGCACACCCCCATCTCGATCGGTGCGGCAGCACATGGCGGGCGCATCGTCACCGTGCAGCGCAGCGGCGGGAACGCCTGGGCCGCTTTGGATGGCGGACCTCTGGCATTGCACACTTCGCGTCCGGATCGCGTTGGCCCCTGGGCGTTGTGGATGGATGCCCCGGACACCGAGGCCGGACTGCCGGAGGCGTTGGACCTGCTCGGCCGCGCGGTCACCGACGATGCGTCCCTGGTCGTGGTGGGCGGCGGTGGGTCGTTGACCCGCCGGTTGCTCACTGAGCACGCCCGGCTAGAACTCGGGCTGGTGAGCGTCCTGATGGCCGACGACTTCGATAGCGGAGAAAGCGGTGTGCTCGAGGACTGGTGCCAGACGATGGTGCTCTCCGGCCGTACAGACCTGATCGGCCTCACTGATGCGCCGACCTGCCCCAGGACATAGCGCGATGCCGACGCCGATCAGCGCGGGAATCGTCCCCTGGCCGCCGGAGGTGGCGAAGACCTACGTCGCCGAGGGCTACTGGCACGGGCGCTCGCTCGGATCCCTGCTGTACGAGGTGGCCGACCAGCACCACGCCGAGATCGCCCTTGTCGATGGCGCCGCTCGACTGAGCTACGGCGACCTGCTGGCTCAGTCCGATGTCACCGCCAGCCGACTGGCTGACCTGGGACTAGTGACCGGCGACCGCATCGTCGTGCAATTGCCCAACTGCGCGGAGTTCGTATTGCTGACGTTGGCTTGTCTGCGCATGGGAGTGGTGCCGGTGATGGCACTGCCCGCGCACCGACAGCACGAGTTGGCCTACCTCTGCGAACATGCCGAGGCGGTCGCCATCGCCGTACCGGATGTCTTGCGGGACTTCGACCATCAGGCCATGGGACACGAGTTGGTCGCCGGCAGCCAGACGCTACGACACATCCTCGTCGTGGGCGAAGACGTGCAAGCGGGCAGCCACAACCTGCGGGCACTTTGTGCGCCGGGGGCAGATCCGGCGGCGGATCGAACCAGGTGGGACCGTGCCGCGCCAGACAGCCGTGACGTCGCGCTGTTCCTGCTCTCCGGGGGAACGACCGGGCTGCCGAAGCTGATCGCGCGCACCCATGACGACTACGCGTACAACGCACTGCGCAGCGGGGAGGTGTGCGGGCTCAGCGCGCAGACCGTCTACCTGGTGAGCCTGCCAGCCGGCCACAACTTTCCGCTGGCATGTCCAGGACTGCTGGGTACGTTCCTGGTCGGTGGCCGGGTCGTCATGCTCGGCTCGCCCGAACCCGAGCGCGCCTTTGCCACCATCGCCGCCGAGGGCGTCACCCACACTGCGGTCGTGCCGGCAATTGCCCAACGTTGGCTCGCGCATCAGCGGGATAACGCCACTGACGAACTGAGGACCCTCGAGGTGTTGCAAGTGGGCGGCGCGAGGATGCCGGACGAGATCGCCGCCCAGGTTCGGCCAGTCCTCGGCGTGACCTTGCAGCAGGTCTTCGGGATGGCCGAAGGTCTGCTCAACTACACCCGCCTGGACGACCCGGAGGAGGTCATCTGCACCACGCAGGGACGGCCGATGTCGCCTGGGGATGAGGTGCTCATCGTCGACGAGAACGACGAGCCTGTTCCCGATGGCACGCCGGGGGCCCTCCTGACCAGAGGTCCATATACCCCCCGCGGCTACTACCGGGCCGGAGAGCAGAACGTCCGGGCGTTCACTGCTGACGGCTGGTACCGCAGCGGAGACATCGTCCGCCGTAGACCCGACGGGAACGTGGTGGTGGAGGGCCGGGACAAGGACATGATCAACCGTGCTGGGGAGAAGATCTCCGCCGAGGAGGTCGAGAACCTCGTCTATCAACTCGACTCAGTGGCCCAGGTGGCCGCGGTAGCCATGCCCGACCCGGACCTCGGAGAACGGGTCTGCCTCTACGTCGTGCCAGCACCGGGGGCCGAGCCGAACCTCGACGAGGTACGGGCGAGCATGCAGGCTCGTGGTGTGGCGAAGTACAAATGGCCGGAGCGGCTCGAGGTGGTGGCCGAGCTGATGAGCACCAAGGTCGGCAAGATCGACAAGAAGGCGCTTCGCGAAGATCTGGCCGAACGACTCGCGCAGGAAGGCAGTCCATGACCGTTCCGGAAACCTCCGCTCAGATCCTTTTGTGGCTGCGGGAGGGAGAGGCTCGTTTCCTCACCGAAATCAATGGACTGACCGCCAACGACATCAGGGAGGACTCCGCGCTGCCGGACTGGAGCCGGGCACACGTCATGGCACACGTTGCGCGCAACGCCGAAGCCGTCTCCCGTTTGTTGGCCTGGGCGCGCACCGGGACCCAAACTCAGATGTATCCGGACATGGACTCACGCAACCGGGACATCGACGCCAGTGCCGGCCAGGAGCCCGACGCCCTGCGCGCCGACGTACGGCGCACCTCGGCGCAGTTCGACGCGGACATCGCCGCACTGCCGGACGCGGCGTGGAGCGCGCGGGTACGCACGTTCCACGGCCGCGACATCCCGGCGACTGCCGTGATCTGGATGCGGGTCCGCGAGATCTGGCTGCACCTGGTCGACCTCGACACCGGAGTTTCGGTGGACTCCTGGCCGGCCGAACTCGTGGACGCCCTGCTCGACGACGTGACCGCGACCATGAATGCCCGACCCGACGCGCCCTCCATTCGGTTGCGGGCGACTGACCGAGAGCGGGCCTGGCAGATCGGTACCGAATCGAGCCAGGACGTGTCCGCCCACCAGGTCAGCGGCTCGGCCGCGGATCTGCTGGCCTGGTTGACGGGGCGGTCCTCAGGCCACGGGTTGGCCACCGACGGCGAATTACCGTCACCGCCGCACTGGATGTAGCGAAGGCCTGGCCGCTGGTCTGTGCACTCCGCTGATGGAACGAATCGACCGGTC
>JALZIX010000293.1 GCA_030860025.1 Actinomycetota bacterium | reverse complement strand
ACGAACAGGATCCGAGCCGGCCAAGGGTCGATCCCGAACCGCTCCCCGAGACCGGCGCAGACGCCGCCGAGAATTCGGCCTTGGCGCGGCCGGACGAGGCCTCCGCGGCGCATCGAGTCGTGGATCTTGTCCATGATTGTTCATCCCTCTTGGTGGTAGGTCGATCTGATGGGACCAGCCTGCGTCGCCCGGCGCTCACCGGCATCGGGGAACACCCCCGTCCAGACCCTGAACCCACACCCAGTGTCTAGAAGCGACCGCCGCCACCTCGCCGGCCACGACTACCGGAGCCGCCGAAGCTGCCCGCTGCGCGGCGGCCGCCTCCGCCACCGAAACCGCCACCGAAACCCCCACCGCCGAAGCCGGCGCCTCGGCCGCCACCGAACAGGATTCCGCCGAGGATCAGGCTGCCCAGATCGGGACCACCGCGCCCGCGGTACCCGCGCCCGCTGAAGCTGCCACCGGCTCCGTTGCCGCCACCGCCGATGGTCGCGCCGACATCGTGGTGCGCGTACTGGAGGGCCTGCTGGCCCAAGCTGTCGGCGTACTGCGCCTCGCGCAGCGCGCCGGCCGGATCTGCGGAGGCCGTTGCCATGGCTTGGTCGAGATGGCGTTGCCCTTCGGCCAGCCGGGTCCGTGCGTCGCTGCCGATCGCTCCGCGTCTGGTGGTGATGAAATCGCTTGCGGCCGCGAGTGAGGCCTGCGCCGTCAGCATGGCCTGGTCGAGTATCCGCGCGGTGTGCCGGGCTTGGGCTGAGGCGGCACGTGCCGAGGCCAGCGCCTCGTCCAGTGCGAGGTCGGCCTCGGTCAGGCGGCGAAGCGCCGTCAGCGGGTCGGGCAACGAACCGGGGACGGGTGCCAACGCGGCATCGGCGGCGGCAACCGCCGCCTCCGCGCGCGCCACGACCGGGGCCAGGTCGCTTCCGGCGCCGGAGGCGACCAAGCTGCGAGCCTCGGCCAAGTCCTGCTCGGTCTCGCTCCGAGCAGTGGCGATCTGCGTGGCTGCCTCGTCAAGTTCGGTCTCCAGCCGCCAGAGGCCGTCCAGGAGTTGATCGGCCTGGGCGGTGGCATCCTCTGCCGTACGTAGGGACACCACCGCGGCACTGGGGGTCGGTGACTGAAGGGCGGTACGCGCTTCGCCCAGCTCAGTACGTGCGTTGTCCAGCAAGATCTGGGCCTGTTCGACGTCGTCTGAAATTGAGCTCAGCGCCGTTGCGGCATACCGCTCCTGCAGCGCTGTGAGGCGTTCCTGCTCCTTCGGCAGCCGTCGGCGTACCTGCTCCACTTTGGGTCCGAGTGCCTCCAGCACCTGGGGAGCGGTCCGATCGAGGTCTCGCAGCCGGTCGAAGGCCTCGGACTGGGCGTCGAGTCGCTCATCGGCCGACTGACACAGCCGCAGGATTTCGGCGAGCATGCGGCGCTTGGTCGGCTCGTCTTCGGGCACCTCGTCGTCCAACTGCTGACGCAAGGTGAAACCTTGGCCGAGTTCGGCTCGCGAGGCGTCCAGCGCCGCTTGGAAGCCGGTCACTGCCTCGTCCCCGAATTGTCCGCGCGCGAACGTCAGTTCCTGCGCTGAGGTCTGCACTGCGTCATCGAGGTCGATGAGGGCGGTGCTCGCCTTGAAGGTCATCTGCTCGGTGGCGACTTTCGCGTACGGGTCTGGCGGTGCCGGCGGACTCGTACGTGCGTCCCGTGCACCGATAGGCCCGGGTTCATCAGGAGTTCCTGGCGCTTGACCGGACGGTTCGCGCTCGGCACGCGCCCGCCGACGCCGTCGATACACGAGGTAGCCCACAACGACGAGCACCGCCGCGCCAAGCAGCAGCGCAATGGGGAGCCCGTTGCCGCTGTCCGACCCAGCGGTCCGCAATCCGTCGGCCAGGGCGATAGTGGCTCCCGCCCAATCCTGGTCAGCGAGCAGCGGTTCTACGTCGGTGGCCGTCAGGTCGGCAAGGTTCTCGTCTGAGATCGGATACGCCTGATCGACCGAGATCCCGTACGCGCGGTCGTCGACGGCCACGGCGAAGAGCACGTCGCGGCTGCCCAATTGGGACTCCGTCGCGGTCTCGTCAGCCCAGGTCTGACCGTCCATGCCGTCGAAGCTGGCGACGAACACCACGAACAGCTGCGTACCGTCCGCGCCCTGCAGTTCGTCGAGCGCGTCCTGAACGCGTTCTTCGTCGCCGGCTAGGGCAGCGACACGGTCGGTGAGCTGACCGGCGGCGCGCAAGGGTGGCTCGGCCGCGGCCACACCGCTCAGGCCTGCGGTGAGCGCCAAGGCGGCGAGGCACATGGCCGGCGCCCGTCCGGCAGCTTGCACCCTGCGCATCATTCTCCTCAGCCTCGGAAGTCTCAGACCACCGATCATTGCAGTCAGGCCAAGGTCATCTCGGCTAGCGCTGACAAACGGCTCCGTCTGCTGCGTGGCCCCTACGCTGAACCGATGTCGCTGATGAGCCTGCCCAAGGCCGAGTTGCACCTGCACGTCGAAGGCACCATGGAGCCTGAGTTGGTCTTCGAGTTGGCCGCCCGCAACCGCGTCGAACTGCCCTTCGCCGACATCGAGGACCTGCGCCGTCGGTACGTGTTTGCCGACCTGCAGAGCTTCCTGAATCTGTACTACGCGGCGATGGACGTTCTGCGCACGGCCAAGGACTTCACCGACCTGGCGCGTGCCTACCTCGACCGGGCCTACGCCCAAGGTGTCCGGCACGTCGAGATGTTCTTCGATCCCCAGCCACACATGGACCGGGGCGTAACGATCGAGGCCGTGGTCGACGGGCTTTGCGCCGCACTTGATGAGGCGGCGCAGGCCGACCGCATGACGAGCGGCCTGATCCTGTGTTTCCTGCGTGACCGCGGACCCGTCGAGGCTTCGACGGTGTTGCAGGCTGCTCGGTCACGAACCGGATCCCTGATCGGCGTCGGTCTCGATTCGGCCGAAGTCGGCTACCCGCCGGCTGCGTTTCGCGAGGTGTACGCCGCGGCGCGCGATCTCGGTCTGCACACGGTCGCCCACGCCGGCGAGGAAGGGCCGCCGGCCTACGTATGGGAAGCGTTGGACGTGCTGGGGGTGGAGCGAATCGACCATGGGATCCGGTCGATGGAGGATCCTGAACTGATCCGCCGCCTGCGCCGCGACCGGACTCCGTGCACGGTCTGTCCCTTGTCCAACGTACGGCTCGGCGCGGTCGAGCGGATGGGGCTGCACCCTCTGCCGCAGATGTTGGCCGAGAACCTCATGGTGACGGTGAACTCCGACGACCCGGCCTACTTCGGCGGGTACATCGGCGACAACTACCGAGCCTGTGCGGAAGAGCTGGGTCTTGATCGCTCCCAGTTCATCCTGTTGGCCCAGAACTCGGTCAACGCCTCCTTCGCCTCGGCCGAGCGCAAATCCGTCCTGCTCACCGAGATCGATGCGTGGACCCGCGCATGAGCCAGGCCGAGGGGCGGATGCCGGTACGGCTGCTGCTGATCGGTCCGCCGGGATCCGGGAAGGGGACCCAGGGTGCCCGGGTGGCGCAGAAGTACCACGTGGAGCACATCGCCGCCGGTGACCTTTTGCGGCACGAGGTGGAGACCGGATCCGACATCGGCGGGCGAGCCGAGGATGTGATGCAGCGCGGGGAATTGGTTCCTGACGAACTGGTCTATGAACTGGTGATGCCCAGAGTCCTCATCGCCGGCAAGGTCAACGGTTACGTACTCGACGGCTTTCCACGCACGGTCACGCAGGCACACGAGGCGCGGCCGGTGTTCGAGGAGCACGACGTCGCGGTCAACCTAGCGGTGTTGCTCGACGCCATTCCCGACGAGTTCGTACCCAGACTGCTGGATCGGGCGCGTAGTGAGGGACGCCTGGATGACACGCCGGAGGCGATTCGCGCTCGACTCGAGGTGTTCAACGAGGAGGCCGAACCACTGCTCGAGTTCTATCGAGACCTCGGTCTGCTGCACACTGTCGATGCCTGTGGTTCACCAGAGGACGTCTGGGCCCAGATCGACGCACTTCTTTCCAGCCGAGGAGCGCGACCTTGGAGCGGGTGACGAGAATCGAACTCGCGTAGCCAGTTTGGAAGACTGGGGCTCTACCATTGAGCTACACCCGCGATGCCGGCGGAACGGTCCACCGTACGAGCGACGAGGTTACCCGGCCACACTTTCGCCGGCGCATCTCCTGTACCGCGGTGCCCACTGACGGGATCACTAGACTGAGGCCTCGCCGCGGGGTGTGGCGCAGCTTGGTAGCGCACTCGCTTTGGGAGCGAGGGGCCGCAGGTTCAAATCCTGTCACCCCGACATGACGACCAGCGATCGACCGTCCGTGGACCAGCGGCTCAAGGACATCCTGGCCAGCACCGCGATCGGCGTGCTAGCGACGCTCAAACGCGACGGTCGCCCGCAGCTTTCCGACGTGTCACATCATTTCGACCCCGAGAGGGACCGGATCCGAGTCTCAATCACCGAGGGTCTGGCCAAGACCGCAAACCTGCGTCGGGACCCGCGGGCAAGCCTGCATGTCCGGCCGCCTGACGGTGGCGGCTATGCCGTTGCCGAAGGCGTCGCTCAGCTGTCGCAAACCGCGGCCGATCCAATGGACGTCACGGTCGAGGAACTCGTCGACCTGTATCGCACCATCAATGGCGAGCATCCGGACTGGGACGAGTACCGGGCAGCTATGGTGGCCGACCGCAGGATCGTGCTGACCATCCTGCTAGAGAACATCTACGGCTGGGCGCCCTAGCCCGCCACCCATTACGGCGGGTACTTGGCGGCCAGCTTGCGGACCGTGGTGATATTGCGGGAGGTGCCGGGACCGGCTGCTGTCCGTTCGAATTCCGCCCCGGTCAATTGGCTTTCGAATCCTTCCCGGACGAGCCAGTGCAGTTCCCGTCCGACGACTGCGAGGTCATCGATTTCGCTGCGCAGCGCGAGCAGCCGATCTCGGGATGATGCCGTCGGCGCTTCCTTGAGGAACGTGACGTAGTACCGTCCCGCTGCGCCAGCGAACGGTTCAGCGGCAACGACATCTGCCAGTTCCGCGGTGGTACGTGCGAAGCAGGCCACCGGATAGCCGAGATCCGCGGCCAAGCCAGCTTCCAGCAACTTCTCGACGGTTGCGGTTCTTCGTCGGCCCCTGTCCACGATCACGTTCCCGCTCGCGATGAACGTCTCGACCGCGTCGAACCCGTATCCGGCGACCAGTCTGCGGAGTTGGTCCATCTTGACGTTGTGCCCCCCGACGTTGATCGCCCGGAGAAAGATGACGAGGCGGACCATGCGCCGGACGTTAGTGGTCACGGGACGTGACGGCGTCCCAGTCGACCCCAGTCGGCCCCGGCCCTTTCCAGCTCAGGCAAGGACGCCCCGTGCCTTGTCGGCCAGGACGACGAACTCGTTGTGAATGAAGAGTCGGCCGGCCGGCCGGAGGAACGGGAAGGAGTACTCCCGCCGTACCAGCAATCCAGCCTGGCGGCACATGCCGGCAAGTTCGGCGAAGCCCAGGAAGCGCACATGGGTCGGATCGCTGGCGTACCCGCGTTCCTGCGGACAGATGACAACGACCCTCCCGCCGGGCCGGAGGTAGGCCAGATAGGTGGTCAGCAGCCGCACGCCCTCCGCCTCCGAGACGTGTTCCAGGACATGCGCCAAAAGCATCGAGTCGTAGCTCGCCGGCATGCCGTCGGCCGAGTTCGGGAATTCGACCGACTCATGCGCCCGCAGACCGCGCGTTCGAGCGATCTCCACCGACGACGCGTTGTGGTCGACCCCGACCGCCCGTTGGCCAAGGTGTGCGAGGTTGCGCCCGATTCCGCAGCCAACATCCAGCACTCTTCCCGGGCAGATTCGCCGGATATGGGCGCGGTAGGGCGCTTGGACAGGAAGCCATCGCTTCGCATGAGTCCGGGACAGCCGAACCAGCCGCTGGGCGTATTCCGGCCGCGCAGTGGGCTCCTCATCTTGGGTCATCTCCGAACCGACTCTAGGTGGATCTTCGCCGGTCGGCCGCCCTCGGCCACCCCGTTAGGCTTGGCCTCGTGGAGATGTCGTGAAGCTGCTCGTGACCGGAGGCGCCGGTTTCATCGGCTCACACTTCGTCCGCATGCTGCTCGCCGGTGAACTCGACGGCACGGGTGCGCCTGAATCCCACGTGGTGACTGTCCTGGATGCGCTCGCCTACTCCGGAGTGCGCGCCAACCTCGATGCCGTGGCCGGAGACCCCCGGATGACCTTCGTCGTCGGGGATATCACCGACCGCAAGCTCGTCGACCAACTCGTGCGCGGTGCGGACGCGGTGGTCAACATCGCTGCGGAGTCCCACGTCGACCGGTCGATCGTCGACGCCACTCCATTCGTACGCACGAACGTGCTGGGGACCCAGACGCTGCTCGATGCGGCTCGGGAGCATGGCGTGGCTCGGTTCCTGCAGGTGTCGACCGACGAGGTGTACGGGCCGATCGAGGAGGGGCTGGCCGACGAGATGCAGCCGCTTGCTCCGACATCGCCCTACGCCGCCAGCAAGGCGGCTGCTGACCTCCTGGCGCTGACCTATCAGCGGACCCACGGCCTCGACGTGGTCATCACCCGGTCGACGAACAATTACGGCTCGCATCAGTTCCCGGAAAAGGTCATCCCGCTCTTCGTCAGCAACCTGCTCGACGGGAAGGCCGTTCCGGTCCACGGAGACGGCGGGCACGTGCGAGATTGGTTGCACGTCCGGGATCACTGCAAGGCGATGGCTTGCGTGCTGCGTGATGGCATCACCGGGGAGATCTACAACATCGCCGGTGGCAGCCTGCTGAGCACCCTGGAACTCACGAAGTACCTGGTCGAGGCGGTCGGGACGCAGACCGCCAACATCCGGTTCGTCCCGGATCGCCCGTCCAACGACCTGCGCTACGCCCTGGATGCCACAAAAGTCCAGCGCGACGTGGGTTTCGCCCCGACTGAGCCGTTCGAGGCCGGTATCGCCGAGGCGGTCAGTTGGTACGTCGACAACCGCGCCTGGTGGCAGCCACTCAAGGCGTTGTGCGGATTGGATTCGGAGTACGCGACCCCGGAACACATCGCCGCGGGTCCCCGCACGTAGACCTCCTTGTGCCTACCAATGTGCCCGAGGTCGACGTCGTCGTGCTGACCCACGGGGACGAGCCGTTCATCGGCGCGGCTCTGGATTCGGTGCTCGCCTCGGAGGGCATCCGGGCGCATATCTGGCTGGTGGACAACGGGAACACCACTGACGCGCTGGACGCACGCGAGAACGACGAGCGGGTCACGGTGCTTCAGCCAGGGCGAAATCTCGGCTTCGCCGGGGGAGTCAACTTCGGGGCCGCGCAGGGTTCCGGCGCGACGCTGGCGGTGCTCAACGCCGACGCCCGAGCCGATCCCCGTGCCCTGGAAAAGCTGGTTGCAGTGGCCGCCGAGCCCGAGGTGGGCATTGCCGCGGCCAGTCTGCGGCTTCCGGGGGCGCGCGCAGTCCTGAACTCTGCGGGAAATCCGCTGCACATCTCGGGCCTGTCCTGGGCTGGTGACAACGGACGACCTGCTGATGAGCGCGACAGTCGACGAGCCGCGCCGATAGCCAGCGGCGCCGCGTTCGCGATCCGACGTCGCCGTTGGGAGGAGCTGGGCGGCTTCTGGGCTCCCTATTTCACCTATCACGAGGACACCGATCTGTCGCTGCGCTGCTGGCAGCGAGGTTGGCGGGTCGACTATGTCCCCGACGCGGTGGTCGAGCATGCGTACGAGTTCGCCCGAAATCCCCGAAAGCTCGCCCATGTCGAACGAAACCGGCTGGTGATCCTGCTCACCCTCTTCCAGGCACGAACGCTGCTGTTGCTCACGCCGGTGCTGCTGCTCACCGAGGCCGCGGTCTGCGGGTGGGCCCTGGCCGGCGGCTGGCTGGGCGCCAAGGTGTCGGGCTGGGCGTGGATCTGGCGGCACCGGCGCGACCTTGCCGCTCGACGAGCCAGCGTGCAACGGCAGCGGAGGTGCTCCGACCGGGAGCTGGCCTGGCTGCTCACCGCGCGGTTGGACGATGCAGTCGTCGCCGTACCCGCCGGCCTGCTCCGGGTAGTCAATCCGACCCTTCATGCCTACTGGCGTCTGGTGCGCCGCTGGCTCTGAGGGAGCGCCGACCCGGCGCACTAGACTCGTTCCCAGGTCCCGTTTCTGTTTCCGGTCTGATTTCTTTCCGGGGACCAATCCCCCGCAGCTGCCAGAGGAGTCACGCTTGTGAAGACCACGGTCGAGCCGTTGAGCCCGACCCGGGTGAAGTTGGCTGTCGAGATGACCTTCGATGAGCTCAAGCCCGCATTCGATGCCGCGTACAAGAAGATCGGTGCCGAAGTGCGGATCCCCGGTTTCCGCCCCGGCAAGGTCCCGGCTCGCATTCTCGAGCAGCGCATCGGCCGTCCGGCGATCCTGGACGAGGTGGTCAGCAACGCAGTACCGGCCGCGTACGGCGAAGCGCTTCAGGAGAACGACGTACGTCCGCTCGGCCAGCCAGACATCGAAGTGACCCGGCTCGACGACGGAGACACGATCGCCTTCACCGCTGAGGTCGACATCCGACCCACGATCGAACTGCCTGATCTGGATGAGCTCGCCGTCACCGTGGACCCGGTGGAGGTGACCGAGGACGACCTGGAAAACCAGATCTCAGCGCTTCGGGACCGCTTCGCCATGCTCACCAAGGTCGATCGTTCGGCTGCGACCGGGGACTACGTCAGCATCGACCTGTCCGCCTCGGTCGACGGGGAGCCGGTGGAGGGCGGCTCGACGACCGGGCTGTCCTACGAAGTAGGGGCTGGCGACCTGATGGTCGGACTCGACGAAGCCGTCGTCGGTATGGATGAAGGCGACACCCGTACCTTCCAGACCAAGCTCGCCGCCGGCGACCAGGCCGGCCAGACCGCGGACGTCGAAGTCACCGTCCGCTCGGTCAAGGAGAAGCAGCTGCCCCCCCTGGATGATGACTTCGCTTCCACCGCAAGCGAGTTCGACACTCTCGACGACCTCCGCGCCGACATTTCGGAGCGGTTGACCAGGACGAAGCGCCTACAACAGGGCGCCAGCGTTCGTGACAAGTTGGTCGACCACCTCATCGAGGTCACTGACGTCCCGCTGCCTGAGGCAGTCGTCACCGGCGAGTTCGATTGGCGGCGCCAGGCCATGACCGCCGAGCTCGAACAGGCGGGCATGACCATGGAGTCCTATCTCGAGGGGATGGACACCACTGTCGAGGCGC
This sequence comes from Actinomycetota bacterium, assembly GCA_030860025.1. GTDB lineage: Bacteria > Actinomycetota > Actinomycetes > Mycobacteriales > Geodermatophilaceae > JACCQS01. Next base: position 3,732 of record JALZIX010000293.1, on the reverse strand, counting down.
ATGACGCCGAACTGCGGGACTCCGTCGAGAAGGCGGTCCGCACCCAGTTCATCCTGGACTCCATTGCCGACCAGCGTGAGATCGGCATCGAGAACGACGACCTGGTCGGCTACATCATGAGCCGCGCCCAACGGCTGGGCGTGAGCCCGGACGAGTACGCGAAGCAGGTCAGTTCGGCCGGACACTTGCCGGCCGCGGTGGCCGAGATCCGGCGCAACAAGGCGCTGGCGCAGCTGCTGGCTGCGACCACGGTCACCGATACTGACGGCGAGTCCGTCGATCTCAGCACCTACCTCGGTACGGACGCGGTCGGCGGCACCGATCACTCCGGTCATGACCACGGTGAGCAGGACCACGGTGATCACGACCACGGGGACCGAAGCCGATCCTGACCGCCCGAACGCTGACTCACCCCAGCCACGATTCGGCCCAGCTTCGCCCGGCCGCTTCGCCTGCGCCGATAGCGAACACCGGGCTGCGCGGGAGTCCGCTGTCATCGCGGAGCGTTAGTGTCGCCGTGAGAGCCAAACCGGTCGGCACATTGCCGACATCACCTGTAGGAGAAGGATCATCGCTGTGAGCACGCCCGATCCCGCCCGGCGCATCCGCGCTTACCAAGCTCTGCCAGTGCAGCCGGGGCTTGCCCCGGCAATGCGGAGTGCCGGCTCTGGCATGACGCTGACCGACTCCGTGTTCGAGCGGCTGCTGCGGGAGCGGATCGTCTTCCTGGGCAGCCAGGTCGACGACGAGATAGCCAACCGGCTCTGTGCCCAGTTGCTGCTGTTGGCGGCCGAGGACCCCACCAAGGATGTGAACCTCTACATCAACTCCCCGGGTGGCTCGGTCACCGCCGGCATGGCGATCTTCGACACGATGGAACTGATCGAATGCGATGTGGCCACCTGGGCCATGGGGCTGGCGGCCTCGATGGGACAGTTCCTCCTCTCGGCCGGCGCGAAGGGCAAGCGGTACGCGCTGCCGCATTCCCGGATCCTGATGCACCAGGGGTCGGCCGGGCTGTACGGATCGGCCTCGGATATCAAGATCCAGGCTGAGCAGTGGAACCTCACCAAGCAAGAGATGGCGATCATCACCGCGGAGCACACCGGGCAGACCGTCGAGCAGATTGAGAAGGATGCCGACCGCGACCGTTGGTTCACCGCCCAGCAGGCCCTGGAGTACGGCTTCGTCGACCAGATCGTGACCCGCGTTGGTCAGGTCGTGGCAGATGTGCCGATCAGCGCTGACGGCGAAGGCGCCTCTGAATCGCCCGACGAGGTCGCGGACTCGAGTACGGAAAAGAAGAAATGAGCTCTGACATGAGCAACGCCAGCAACCTCCACCTGCCGAGCAGCCGGTACGTGCTCCCGTCCTTCGTGGAGCGCACCAGCTACGGGATGAAGGAGTCCAACCCGTACAACAAGCTCTTCGAGGAGCGGATCATCTTCCTCGGCGTGCAGATCGACGACGCCTCGGCCAACGACGTGATGGCCCAGCTGATCTGCCTCGAGTCGACCGACCCCGACCGAGACATCATCATGTACATCAACTCACCCGGGGGCTCGTTCACCGCGCTGACGGCGATCTACGACACGATGATGTTCGTCCGCCCCGACATCTCGACCGTGTGCATGGGGCAGGCCGCCTCGGCAGCCGCGGTCCTGCTCGCCGCTGGTACCCCCGGCAAACGGATGGCGCTGCCCAACTCGCGGGTGCTCATCCACCAGCCGCACGGTGGCACCGAGGGTGCGATGCAGATCTCCGACCTGGACATCCAGGCCAAGGAGATCCAGCGGATGCGCGAGCTGATGGAGAAGATGCTGGCCCAACACACCGGTCAGACCGAGGAGCAGGTTCGCCTCGACATCGAGCGGGACAAGATCTTCACCGGCGAGGAAGCCAAAGCCTATGGGCTGGTCGACAACGTGATCGAGTCGCGCAAGCTCAACGTCGTCAAGCCCTGACCCTGTGGATCGCTTCGCGGCGCGGCACACTGTGCGCGATATTGGTACGGGATGAGCTGCGCCGCGCCGTACCCTGTGATGAACCGGCGTGCTCGACAAAAGACGGTAGCGTCGCCGGACGGCACAGGTAGCGCACTCGACTGGAACCGAAGGGACCCGCGTGGCACGCATCGGTGAGAGCGGCGACCTGCTCAAGTGTTCCTTCTGCGGCAAATCCCAGAAGCAGGTCAAGCGGCTGATCGCCGGCCCCGGTGTCTACATCTGCGACGAATGCATCGACCTGTGCAACGAGATCATCGAAGAGGAACTGTCCGAGACCGCGGACCTGAAGTTCGACGAACTCCCCAAGCCAACGGAGATCTTCGAGTTCCTGGAGCAGTACGTCATCGGCCAGGACAGTGCCAAGAAGAGCCTGGCCGTGGCGGTCTACAACCATTACAAGCGGGTGCAGGCCGGCGGTGACAAACCCGGCCGCGATGACGGCGTGGAGCTTTCCAAGTCCAACATCCTGATGATCGGCCCGACCGGCTGCGGCAAGACCCACCTCGCCCAGACCCTGGCCCGGTTGCTCAATGTGCCCTTCGCGATCGCCGATGCCACCGCGCTGACCGAGGCTGGGTATGTCGGCGAGGACGTCGAGATCATCCTGCTCAAGCTGATCCAAGCCGCCGACTACGACGTCAAGCGTGCCGAGACCGGGATCATCTACATCGACGAGATCGACAAGATCGCCCGTAAGTCGGAGAACCCGTCCATCACTCGGGACGTGTCCGGTGAGGGCGTCCAGCAGGCCCTGCTGAAAATCCTCGAGGGAACCACTGCCTCGGTGCCGCCACAAGGCGGGCGAAAGCATCCGCACCAGGAGTTCATCCAGATCGACACGACGAACGTGTTGTTCATCGTCGGTGGCGCCTTTGCCGGCCTGGACAAGGTGATCGAGGACCGCACCGGTGCCAAGGGCATCGGCTTCGGCGCCGAGATCCGCGGGAAGGCCGAGATCGACTCGCGCAACGTCTTCGGCGAAGTGATGCCCGAGGACCTGCTGAAGTTCGGCATGATCCCGGAGTTCGTCGGGCGGCTGCCGGTGATCGCCAGCGTGCAGAAGCTCGACCGTGAGGCCCTGATCAGGATCCTCACCGAGCCCCGCAACGCGCTGGTCAAGCAATACCGGCGGCTGTTCGAACTCGACGGTGTCGAACTTGAATTCACCGACGATTCGCTCGAGTCCATCGCCGACCAAGCGATCCTGCGCGGGACCGGCGCCCGCGGCCTTCGGGCGATCATGGAAGAGGTCCTGCTCTCAGTGATGTACGAGGTGCCCTCCCGGACCGACGTCGCCACCGTCCGGATCACCCGCGAGGTCGTCCTCGACCACGTCAACCCGACGATCGTTCCGCGCACCGCTCCCAAGCGCGAGCGCCGCGAAAAGTCCGCCTAAGTCGCATGCGGCGCGCGGGACGTCGAGTCCCGCCGAAGCAATGTGCGAGAACCTGCAGTTCCACTCCACATTTCTGCACGATTTCGCACATCACCTAGGTGAGACGTCGACGATAGGCCGCCGCGATGTCCCTTCGGCAACCGTCCGGGTCGACGGTCAGTCGGCGATAACTGAAGCGAAGGATCTGCCAGCCGAGAGTTGCCCGCCGTATCGCGAGCGATGTCCCGCTCGCGCGCCGCCTGGTCTCCGTGGAAGGCGGCACCGTCTAGTTCGATACCCAATTTGACCTCCGGTAGAGCCGCGTCGAGGTAAACCGGGCCGCCTGGTAGC